>JAVVPN010000114.1:0-7474 GCA_036655755.1 Bacteroidales bacterium
AACTGATTCCTGAAGTAAAAGATGAACCTATCCGGTCGATCTTTTTCTATGGGGCCGGATGTGCATTCCTTGAGAAAAATAAAATGATTGAAAATGTTTTTAAAGAGCGTATGCCACATGCTGATTGTTCAGTAAATTCTGATTTGTTGGGTGCTTGTCGGGGTGTATTGGGGAATCAACCAGGCATTGCATGTATATTGGGTACCGGGTCAAACTCATGCTATTATAATGGGCGTGAGATTGTCGCAAATGTTTCTCCGTTAGGGTTTATATTGGGAGATGAAGGGAGCGGAGGTTATATGGGAAAGAAACTTGTAGCTGAATTTTTGAAAAATCAGCTTCCCGATGAGCTTAGAAATCGTTTTTTTGAAGAGTTTCAGACTTCTCCCGAAGATATTATGGAACATGTATATTGTCAGCCGTTTCCGAACCGTTATCTGGCCGGATTATCTCGTTTTCTAATCAATCATATTGAGGAGCCCGAATGTTACGAAATGGTACATCAGTGTTTTTGCGATTTTTTTGAGCGGAACGTGATGCAATATGATTTTCCGGACGAATTGCCGGTTAATTTTGTAGGATCCATTGCTTATCATTACAGAGAAATATTAGAGCGGGTTGCTTCAGAATTTGGGTTCTGGATTGAAAAAATAGAGAAAACACCGATGGAAGGATTGGTGAAATATCATACATTATAAAATATAGAAAAATATATATCAGATGGCTTTTGAGAAATTTACAGAAAGGAGCTCGTTATATGATAATCTTGACAAAAAGTCGGTAGGAGAATTATTGAGAGAGATAAATCAAGAAGACCGGAAGGTGCCGGATGCGGTAGAGGCATGTATTCCGCAAATCGAAATATTGATTTCTGAAGTTGTTGAGCGGATGAAAAAAGGAGGTCGATTATTTTATATCGGTGCGGGCACAAGTGGAAGGTTAGGGGTGTTGGATGCCTCTGAAGTACCTCCTACATTTGGAATGCCGAATACATTTGTAATCGGTTTGATTGCGGGGGGTGAGAAAGCATTACGCAATCCTGTAGAAGGTGCTGAGGATAATATGGAAAAGGCTTGGGAAGAACTGATAACGTATAATATTACTTCACTCGATACAGTGGTGGGCATTGCCGCTTCAGGAACAACTCCTTATGTGATAGGAGCTTTGCGTAAATGTCGGGAAAACGGAATTTTGACAGCTGCAATCAGTTGTAATCCGGGCTCGCCAATGGCTACCGAAGCAGATATTGCCATCGAGCCTGTCGTAGGGCCAGAATACGTAACGGGAAGTACACGAATGAAATCGGGAACAGCACAGAAACTCATTCTGAATATGATTACTACATCTGTAATGATTCAGTTGGGCCGGGTAAAAGGGAATAAAATGGTTAATATGCAATTGAGCAATGCCAAACTTATCGATAGAGGTACGCGTATGATTATGGACGAGTTGGCATTGGGATATGATAAAGCAAAAGCATTATTAATATTGCATGGTTCGGTGAAAAGTGCCATTGATCATTACCGGAATGAATAATATTTTTTATTCACTCCCATAAAGGCGGTCAATAAGGGCACTCCTAAAATAATGAGACAAAATTTCACGATAACTATATCCTTTTTCACTCATTATTGCTGCTCCTATCTGGCAAAGTCCCATACCATGACCATAACCGGCTCCTATAAAAGTAAAGTTTTCAGGGATTTTACCGGCCATTGTCTTATCTACGATAAATGCGGAACTTGGCAAAACAGACTCTGCTAATATTCTCCTGATTTCAGATTCATTTTCAATCACTATTTCTCTTTTCGTACCGATGATTCGTAAGCGTGTGATCCTGCCGGAAGAACCGCGCCGGAGAGGTTTGAAATCAACAATATCACCCAGATCGATATTGGTTTTTGCTTTTATTAATTGGGATAGTTGTGCCTGACTATAAGATACTTTCCACCGATAAAAGCTCTCTGTCTGTTGAGGTAAGGAGTCTATAATTCGTGTGTTACAGAATGCATCCGGCTGTGAACGGATCCATTCTTCGGCTTCTTCTTCTTGAGTAAGATTAGCAGGGAGCGGCTCCGGATATGATGAGATATAATCGATAATTCCACTATGAATGCTTCGCATTCCGGCGGGATGATCATATACTGCTTCAAAAAGAGGAGTGGTGCCGGTTTTCGTATGAGTTTCAACTTTTTCGGATATTCCTCCACAACATTTTGAAAATCTGGCATCACAGACTTTATTGTCAGCTATTAATAGTTCTCCACAAGTTTCATTTACTGCTTTTTCTATAATAGGTATTATGGATTGTGTGATACTATGATAATCATGGTAATGATCGTCAGCGTGGATATCGAATAAGTTGTTTTTTATATTTAATTGGAATAAAGCATGACTCCTTAAGACAATAGTATGTGCTTTAAGATATTCTTCATTACAGGGAGTCGTTATCTCTGCCGAAACGGCACTTTTAAGATATTCTTCTATAGGTAATATATTAATCACCTGCAGTTCATTGTTTTCTATAATTAACCGTAATATGCCACGGAATGTATGATTGATATCATTGAGCGTAAAATTAACGGGTTTTTCATTTGACACCGGGATAAAATCTATTTCGTCAAAAAAATCGCCATTAAACAGAATTTTGCCATTTACAATCTCTGCATATTGATCGGCTTCGTAAAAATAACCGTTTTCAGAAAGTTCGAATGTTCCATTCAAAGAAAACCGAAGAGTTGGATAATGTAATATTCCTACTGCGATATTGGGCTCCACATGCATAATCATTTATTTAAATTCGATAATCAGACAACACAAAATCGGGTGTAAAAGTTCATCCAATACAATACAGACCAGAAAATGGAATAAGGCTAAATAATACTTCTTTTCGTATATAAAAAAGAATTATTTATCTTTCGGTAAATTCAATAAAAATGCTTTAATAATGGCATCAACTCTTATTTTACTGATAATCGGGCTTTATTTTGTGATGCTGTTTGGCATATCTTATTTCACTTCAAAAAAAGCTGATAACGCAGCTTTTTTTGTGGGGGACAGGAAATCACCCTGGTATGTAGTAGCAATAGCAATGATCGGAACTTCAATCTCAGGCGTTACCTTTATATCAGTACCCGGATGGGTGGCTACTACCCAATTTTCATATTTGCAAATGGTTTTGGGTTTTGTGGCAGGATACTTTGTAATTGCTTTTCTTTTATTGCCGCTTTATTATCGATTAAATCTATTTTCAATTTACAGCTATCTTGATCAGCGTTTCGGTAAAAACAGTTATCGAACCGGATCGGCATTCTTTTTGATTTCTAAAATGTTAGGGTGTGGAGTACGTATGTACCTTACCGCACTTGTACTTCAGATCGTTTTGTTTGATAAGATTGGTGTCAGTTTTGGTTTAAATATATTCGTAACGATGATTGTAGTCTGGCTTTATACTTTTAAAGGAGGGGTAAAGACGCTTGTCTGGACAGATCTGATTCAAACTTTATCTTTGATTTTGGCCGTAGTTTTATGCATCTATTTTGTTACAAGACAACTTGGATTCGATTTTGCGGAATTGTTCAGAACAGTATCAGAAAGTGCCGATTCTCAGGTATGGTTTTTTGATGATAGTAATGATAAACGTTATTTCTGGAAACAATTTCTGGCAGGGATGTTTACCACAATCGCAATGACTGGGCTTGACCAGGATATGATGCAAAAAAATCTGAGTTGTAAAAACATACGGGATGCTCAAAAGAATGTGTTGTCTTACGGAATCATGTTTTTACCGGTTAATCTTTTATTTTTATCATTAGGCATTATCCTTTATTTGTTTGCTTCTTCCCAACAGATTCCGCTCCCGGAAAAAACAGATCAGGTATTCCCGATTCTTGCCACAGGAGGATATTTGCCGCAAAGTATCGGTATTTTATTTATCATGGGCTTAATTGCGGCAGCATTTTCGAGTGCCGGATCAGCTTTAACCGCCTTGACAACTTCATTTACGATTGATATCCTTGGTGCGAATACACGACAGAGTCCCAAACAATTAGCTCATACCCGCATTTTAGTACATATTGGAAATACAATACTGATGGGAGGGCTTATTTATGCATTTAAATTACTTCATAATACGAGCGTAATAGATGCTGTTTATATCCTTGCCAGCTATACCTACGGACCTTTACTTGGCCTTTATTGTTTTGGTCTATTTACGAGGCGAAGTGTACGGGATCGTTGGGTACCTTACGTAGCGATACTCTCTCCTATATTCAGTTATCTGTTAAGCTCAAATTCAGAACGTTGGTTTAATGGATATCAGATTGGATATGAATTGTTGATTATTAATGGCGCGTTTACATTTATCGGTTTGTTTTTGTTGTCTATCGGCCAGATTAATCATCGTTTACTTCACACGAGTAAGAGTCATTTTTATTCAAAGGAGAACATTCCGGTTTAGGGCGTTTGTTACGTATTGCTGGTTTAATCAGCAACCGCAGAGAAGAATTATATGAAAAATAGTTCCATACCCAGTTAATCAATGTTACAATTTTATTGCGTACACCGACCAACGTAACTAAATGCACCAACAGCCACATCCACCATGCAAAACGTCCGGCAAGATGGCTGTGTTTTAAATCAACGACAGCCCGGTTTCTTCCGATAGTAGCCATGCTACCTTTATCTTTATAGTTGAAAGGTGTCGAAAATTCGCCGGATATCAGATTATTAGCCAGATTGACAGCCTGCTGAATAGCTACTTGGGCTACCTGAGGGTCGCCATGGGGTTTTTCGGGAGTTATCATCAGACAGCAATCTCCTATAGAATATATACTTTCATAATGAATAAGCCGATTGAAACGGTCTACCAATAACCTATTTGACGCCCCGTAATCGTCAGATTTTAGCCCCGGGAAATAAGAACCTTCAACCCCTGCGGTCCATATTACTGTATCGGTAGGAACATGCTCTCCTGTTGAGGTGACCACTTCATGCCCGTCATAATTGACAATGCTTGTATTTAGCATCACTTCTACCTCTAATTCATGTAAAAACCGTGCCGATTTTTGACTGGCATTTTCACTCATCGTGCGAAGTACTTTGTCGGCTGCTTCAATTAACAGAATGCGCATCTCTTCAGGATGAAGCTCCGGATACTCTCTTGGCAATACATATTTCTTCATTTCGCCTAATGCGCCTCCGATTTCAACTCCTGCAGGGCCAGCCCCGCTAATGACAAACGTAAGCATCTGCTTCCGTGAAACAGGGTTATTACACTCCACTGCTTTTTCCAGGCACAGTAAAACCTGATTTCGGATTAATAAACTCTCGGATGTGGTTTTTAAAGTAAAACTATAATCTTTTACTTCTTGCATCCCGAAAAACTTAGTAGTGGTGCCGGTTGCAATAATCAAGTAATCATAAAAAAAGTCATCTGTATCTGTTGTTACTTTATGCAACAGCGGGTCGATCGACTTGACTTCGCCGAGACGAAAATGGATATGAGAAGCATTCCGAAATTCTTTGCGAAGCGGAAAACAAATTGCACCTGGTTCGAGGCCACATGAAGCTATCTGATAAAATAAGGGTGCAAATTCATGATAATTATGCCGATCGATGATTGTTATATCATAATCACTCTGCTTCATAAGTTTTGCAAATTTCAAACCGGCAAATCCGGCTCCGAGCAATACGATTTTTTTCTTTTCGGCCGCAGTTTTCGTTTTCATATGATTCTCATTGCTTTATTTATATTATTACATTTTAAAGGCGCGTTTTGTTTATAAATGAGCTGTTTGTAAAACTCAATAGTGCGTTAATGAATTAATATCCTCTCTAAGGAGCATTAGTGATTCTGCATGCTATCTATTGGGCTGATAGCTTAGAAGAATTAGTAATACTTACACGAGAAAATGAAATGATATGAGTGGGATTTTTAAACCTTATTGTGGCTTTTCCCTTGACATTGTAAAAATAGGCGATAAACATTTATAGGGATTCGTATGTTATTTTGGCAAAATAATAAATCTAATAATCTACTAAGAAGTCATTAAATTTTTAATATAGATCAAAATGGTTACACGTAAATTGAAAAAGGTTTGTTTGGGCCTTATCGCTTTGTTGTTGATTCTTCCTGTTACGGTAATTGCACAACACCGTTCCGATAAACATTCTAAAAAGCAGGATAAGAAAGAGCAAATAAGAAATAAGAAAGGTCTTTTACCTTCCAATGGACGGGCGGAAGTGGTCGTTCTGACAGGAAATGGAGATCAGGATATTATGATTTTGGATGAATTCTATGAAAATGCGCCAAAACATTTTACGGCTCCTGGTTTGCCCCGTTTCGCTTTGATAGGTAAAAATCGTAAATTTTTCATGGGCGTCGGTGGTTATGCCAAAGGAACAGCTTCATTTGACTTTGGTAATCCGATCGATAATCCTATGTATTTTACCACAGCAGACATTCCAATGCATCAAGCGGATGGAAATGGAGGTCTTTATCAAATGTCTGCCGGAACAAGCAACATCTTTTTTAATTTTATTGCTTTACCCGGAACAAAACATAAATTAGGTGCTTATATTAATTTCAATTTCGCTAATCCTGATTATGGTTTTGATCTTCAAAATGCTTATTTGACTTATGCCGGATTTACGATTGGATATAAATTTTCAATGATGTTTGACGGATTGGTAGCTCCTCCGACGATTGATCAGGAAGGTCCATCTTCAATGGCATCCGTATCACAGACGGTGGCTAATTATGTTTATAAATATAAAGGCTGGCAGTTTGCAATTGGAGTGGAGGATCCGCAGGTAAGTATGACAACTGATGCTCATACAGCATTAGTTAATCAACGTATCCCCAATATTCCGGCTTATATACAATATGGATGGGATGAAGGAAACAGTACGATTCGTTTTTCTGCAATATTACGAAATATGCAGTATCGTGATTTAGTGGGAAATAAAAATCACAATAAGGCAGGGTGGGGATTACAGCTGACAGGATTATCTCCTTTAAATTCATTTATTACCGTTTATTATCAGGCAATGTATGGTAAAGGTATTAGCAATATCATGCAAGATATGAATGGGCTTGGTTTGGATTTGGTGCCGGATCCGGAGAATCAAGGCAGATTAAAGGCTGTTGAATCATGGGGCGCTTACGGCGGTTTTCAGCTAAACTTTACGAAAAATGTATTTTCTAGCCATACTTATAGTCAGGTACGTAATTATGCGCCGCATAATCCGAAATTATCTGATTCCTGGAATAATAAGTACAAATATGCCCAATATATGGCTCATAATGTATTTTGGCAGGCTACTCCCACTATCCAGGTCGGTGTGGAATATTTGTGGGGACGTCTAGCCGTGATGAGCGGGGAACGTAAAAATGACCATCGTATACAAACAATGGTTCAATTTAGCTTTTGATAAAACACAATTCATTATAAAACCAAACAGGATTCATTCT
>JAVVPN010000115.1:0-7406 GCA_036655755.1 Bacteroidales bacterium
CGATAAAGCATTTTCATCGAATCAAGCAGATTCACTTCTTTAAAAATATTTACCTGATCAGCCAGTAATTCCTGATGCATTTGATTATGCACCAAGTCATTGCTCTGAGCGAAACCGACAAATGCGCCGGCCGCCATCATTGTTGTTAAGAGTAGTTTTGCTTTCTTTAATAATATCATTCTATTGTTTCTTTCAAATCTACCTCATCATCCGCATAGAGATAATGTAGTGTAGCTATATTATAATCAAATAGTTCTTCCGGACTAAAGAAGCGGGCAATCTCTTCTTTAGCTGTTCTAGCCGAGTCGGACGTATGGATTACATTCTCCTGTACGCTCATGCTAAAATCGCCGCGGATTGTTCCGGGCGCGGCCATGCGACCATTTGTCACACCTGCCATTGAGTGAATTACCGGTATCGCGTTTACCCCCTGAAGGCAGCAAACTACAACCGGAGCTTCCATCATACTTTTCTTTATTCTTGGATAAAAAGGCTTATTCACCAAATGAGCATAATGTTCATCTAATATTTTTTCATCCAATTGCATCATCTTCATTCCACATAAAATGAAGCCTTTGTGTTCGAATCGGGTTAAAATCTCCCCTACTAATCTGCGTTGCAAAGCCGATGGCTTTAAGATAACCAATGTGCGTTCCATAGTATTTTCTTATTTGCAATAATGTGTTTTTATTTAAGGCGCTGTAAATTTACAGAAAAAGAGACGTAAGTACCACCTTTCTTTAAAACATATTTAGTTCTATTCTAAGTTATTGATTATTGCAAATTTAATAAGCTACTGAACTCCAAACATTTATAAAAAATATGTTTTTCGGCACATTTTTAGTTAATTCCGCTACAAAATACCTATAATCAACTGATAAGACTCCAATCTACGCGTTTCGCGAATAATTTCTGCAATTGTTTTTTCAGAATAAAATGCTCCGGCATTTCAAGCAACGGGTCTTTTTCAATCACTTCCGAAGCAAGATCACGTGCAAACTGAAGTATCTGACCATCCTTGGCCAGATTGGCTATCTTCAAATCGAAAGCCACCCCGCTTTGCTGCGTTCCCTCCAAATCGCCCGGCCCGCGCAATTGAAGATCGGCTTCCGATATCTCAAACCCATCGTTCGTACGCACCATGATTTCCATGCGCTTACGGGTATCTTCCGATAGCTTATAAGATGTGATCAGGATACAGAATGACTGATCCGCTCCACGGCCCACGCGTCCCCGAAGCTGATGGAGCTGCGAGAGGCCAAAGCGCTCTGCACTTTCAATAATCATCACGGAGGCATTCGGTACATTCACACCCACCTCGATCACCGTAGTAGCTACCATGATATGCGCTTCGTGATTCACAAACAGTTGCATTTGCGCATCCTTGTCGGCCGGTTTCATCTTGCCATGCACCATACAAACCTTATATTCCGGAAAAACCTCTTTTATATGTTCGAAGCCCTCTTCAAGGTTTTTATAATCGAGCTTTTCATTCTCCTCAATCAGCGGATACACGATATATACCTGACGTCCCAGCTCTAGCTGCTTTCTTACGGCCGCATAGAGCGAACCTCGCTTGTTATCATACTGATGGATGGTCTGTATCGGTTTACGGCCCGGAGGAAGCTCATCAATCACCGAAACATCCAAGTCGCCATATACCGTCATCGCCAACGTACGTGGAATCGGGGTAGCCGTCATCACCAATACATGTGGCGGACGCGTATTCTTGCGCCACAGTTTCGAACGTTGCTCCACCCCGAAACGATGCTGCTCATCAATGATCACCATTCCCAGATTATGAAATTGCACCGTATCTTCAATAAGCGCGTGCGTACCCACTACGAAATGGATCGATCCGTCGCGTAATCCGGCATGAATATATTCGCGTTGTTTTTTCTTTGTCGAACCTGTCAGCAAAACGATTTCGAGCCCCGTACCTTCAAGCAGTTTTTTAATCCCTTCATAATGCTGCGTCGCGAGGATCTCGGTCGGGGCCATCAAACACGCCTGGAAGCCGTTATCCACCGCCATCAGCATCGTCATCAGCCCCACCAGGGTTTTACCGCTTCCCACGTCGCCCTGAAGCAAACGGTTCATCTGCTTCCCGCTGCCCACGTCCAGGCGAATTTCACGCAACACCCGTTTTTGGGCGCCGGTCAGTTCAAACGGTAAATTGTTCTTATAAAAACTATTGAAGTAATCGCCGATCGACCCGAATACGAAGCCGCCCAGCTTGTTCTGGCGCAATTTCGAATAACGCAGAATATTGAGTTGCAGATAGAACAACTCCTCAAACTTCAGCCGATATTCCGCTTTGCGCAACAGGTCGGGCGATTCCGGAAAATGAATATTGCGCAACGCTTCATTCAAATAAATGCATTTTGCCCGCTGAATGATATACGCCGGCAAGGTTTCCGTTATCGGGCCGGGGAGTGTTTGTAAAAGCGTAAAAATAATTTTCTGAATCGCCTTTGAGTTCAGAAAATTACTTTTCATTTTTTCGGTCGTATTGTAGTATCCCTGCAATCCGGTCGGCTTATCAAGATCGAGGTCGATCGCATCGATTTCGGGATGCGCAATATTATAGCGCGACCCGAAAAGTGCCGGTTTGCCGAAAAGCGTATATTCGATACCCGGCTTGTATTTCTCGGCAATATATTTAATTCCTTTAAACCATACCAGCTCTATTACCCCCGTCCCATCCGAAAAACGGGCGGTCAGACGCGCTCCGCGTCCCTCTCCGATCGTTTCGTACGAAAGAATCTTCCCGCGCAACTGGATATAAGGCATCGAGCCGCTTATCTCACTGATTTTGTAAGTACGGCTTCGGTCAATATATTTATATGGAAAATAATGAATCAGGTCCTCCACCGAGCGGATATTGAGTTCCTTCTGAAACAGGTCGGCACGGCGCGGCCCTACTCCTTGCAAATACTTTAAGTCACGATGTGCTAAATCCAACATTATTCAATCAAGGCTTCTGCTATTAATAAATCAAACGGAGTGGTGATTTTGATATTTTCCCGATTACCGGCAATACAGTGGATGGTATGTCCGGCCGCTTCAAATACAGAAGCATCATCCGTAAACGACTTATCGTACGGCATCTCATAAGCGCTTCGTATCAGCTCCGTACGGAATGTCTGCGGAGTCTGCACCAGTTTAAACCGCTCGCGGTCTACCGGATGGCTTTTCCCGTCGGGCGTCACTTCGCGAACCGAATCAATCATATCGATCATCGGTATGGCTCCTCCGAATTGCTCTGCCGCCTGAAATGCGTTTTCAATCACCTGTTGTGATACAAACGGACGCACCCCGTCGTGAATAGCCACCAAGCCATCTCCATCAATCAGCTTCAGCCCGTTTTTTACCGAATGGAAACGTGTGCTTCCACCCTCCGCAATGCGTACCGGTACTTTAAAACAGTGTAACTCGCAAAGCGCCTCCCAATACTCCATTTGCTCTTTCGGAAGAACAAGAATCAGAGAAACCGCTTTATCGGCATGATAAAAAGCCTGGATAGCATGCATCAAGATAGGACGCTCGCCAATGGCTATAAATTGTTTCGGCAATTCCTGCCCCATACGCAGTCCTTTTCCTCCCGCAACGATAATCGCATATCTGTTCATTTGTATCTACTCCTTTGTTATGTGGTATAAAGATACAAAATTCTGTCATTTTAGCTTCGTTGTAAAGGGAATCACTTATCCGATCCGCGCCATTTTAGCTTATATTGGTAACGGGCTCCCGCCTGCCAGCGATCCGTCATCATTCTGAGTGGGAATTCTTTACGGCTTCCGTCAGCCAGGGTAAGTATGATTTTTGCCTGTGAGGTCAGTGTCTGCGGCAACATCATCAGATAACCGTCTTCTTCCAGAATATTTTTAACCTCTGCGGTTGTAGTAAGGTAATTCTGATCTTGATCAAACTGCAATCCTGCAGAATAATCGCGCTCCGAAATGGTATCATCAAGTTTCCAGCGAATCAGATAGTCATATGATGAACCTACACGCCCTTCGCTTTCGAGACCCAAACTCAATTCGCCACACGTCTTGACTCCGGTAACGGCCACCCCTTTTATCTGAGCTCCCGCACCTTCTATAAAGAAACTTACACATGACAGTACATGCTTGAAGTTAAAGTTCACTTCCGGACTCCGTTTGGTCAAATCTACCTGTGGAATCGCAATACACAAATCCGGCTGATGCTCAACCCGCTCAGGCACTCTGTAAATAATCGTAGGAATTTCGCCCGGGGCCGTATTTCGGACAGTGATTCCGTTTTCATCGGTCGAATAAGGAGCGTATGCAAAAAAAGACATCTTATAAGTCTCATTCTCAGGCCAAAATTGTAGTGGCGCATATTTCCATACACTTTCACCCGATTTTGATCGGATCATGCGCTGATTATACATCTCTTCTGTATATTCCGATCCAATCTGAAATTTACGTGTTTCCGTAGTATAAGCGAATACACCCATCGACTCCAGGCTGTTTTCGGTAAGAATAAACCCTTTGGTCGCAGTAGTAAGGTTACTGAAAAAACTAACTTCCTGATGAAGCGGAAGTGCTTTATCAGGATCATTCAAATCTATAACACAAGAACTTAACGAACAACTTAATAATCCAACGAACAATAAGTTGAATATTCGCATAGCCAATCAATTTAAGATATATTTATACTCATTTTCATCTCCTGTTTCATCCCGGAGATGAAGAAACAGCCTCTTCCCGGATCACTCTAAAAAACGAGTCGTCTCCCAAAAAGCCATTTCAGTGTGTTAATTTAAATCAACTTATCAAAACACACAAATAAAATATCACATTCCTAATTAATTTGGATTTACTTTCATTTAACCTAATGCCATTATTTTATTTAACACACTCCTCCAAAGCATTCGTAATTTAGAATAAAAACAAAAGAGTGCACGTTCCGTCGCTTATGCCTGATCGGATGCCATACTCAGCAAAGCCGGATAAATCCGCTCCACACCCGCATTCAATACAGAAAAAACAATCTGGTCGCCGGCACGTAGCGTTTCATCCTTATCAAAAGGGATTATTGCTTTATTGCGTAACAAGTTACTGATTTTACATCCGTAAGGCAGATTGACGGTTTGCTGATTTCTGCCTTCAAAATAAGAATACGGCATCACTTCCATATAAATCGTAAGCCACTCCTTGTCTTTCGAGCGGATACGGTCAAGCAGATTATTGTATAATTCGGCCGGTAACGACTGAATTCGCACAATTGATATCAGGAAATAGCCAATGATACCCACTGCCAGGGCAGGCAGCAGAATTTCGTAATGACTTGTCATCTCTGTAACCAGCAGGAAGCCGGTCAGCGGCGTACGCATAATCACAACGAAACAGCCACTCATCCCCAAAAACATAAAATAGGGCACCGACTCCATGCCGCACCAACCGTGGCTGACCAATATCAGGGCAAACAACCGCCCTGTCAGGCCACCCAATGTCAGCAAAGGCAAAAAGGCCCCTCCCGGAAAAGTGGTTCCCTGCGAATACGCGGTAAAAATGAAAAAAACCACTACATACAACGCTGCCTCAGCCACAGACGAAGAGCCGTTGAGCGCCTGAGCAATCATAAATTCTTGACCCGAACCCGGCAACGAAGGGATCCAGCTACCCAATATCGCAATACAAACCGCCAGAAAAAACAACCGGAAAGGGGTACGCGCCGGATAATGGTTAAACTGCCGACGTATAAACGCCACAAAAACCGTAAAAAGCAGTCCCAGCACCGCAAGTACCGTTCCCATTCCTGCAAAGAAACCCAGTAAGTGCAAGTCGGGAACAGCCGGACGAATCAATCGGATCTGATCGTAAGCATTAGCCGGCATGAATACAGATGCCAGCAAGCCACTGGTAAGGCCGGCCAGCAACGCGCAGATGGCCGTACGGTAGTTATTCAGCTTTTGCAACGATTCGATTATATACACCGGCCCGGCCAGCGAGGCGTCGAGCGCAGCCGCGATTCCCGCAGATGCCCCTGCGGAGATAAGATATTCTTCCCGGCCGGGAGTAATGCGGCATATTTTCGAAATAATGATTCCCCAATAACCGCCAAACTGAATGGAAGGCCCCTCTCGCCCCAGCGCCATTCCGCTTCCCAAAGAACAGATCGCGCCGATAAACTTGCGCATCAGAAACAAAAACGCATTCGAATGGTGCAGATGCCCGTTGAGCATCCCCCGTGTTTGTTCGGCACCATTGCCCGCAACCACCGGATAATCGGTTATGAGCCGGTTGACAAATAAAAGTATCGGATAAACAACGATTATATAAAGGGGTATCTTAAAATAAACGGGCCATTCGGCGCTCCAGAATCCAACGCGAAGTTCTTGCAAAAAATTGATTCCCCACCGAAAAGCGAGGCAAAAAAAGCCCACCACGACCCCGACCAGAATACTAACCAGATAGCTTTTCACGTCACGCTTCTCAATAAACCGGCTAATCGGAATCCGTTCCATACACACACTGCTTTTCAGAGAGAAAAACACGTAGTGCGAACGAAATGTTTTTCGCAACCCTTTATGATCGGGTTATTAATGGTATTTTTAAGGGCTGAATATAAAAAACAAACCATGCTTTCCATCCAACTATACACGTCCGGCAACTCCATCTGCTTAAGGTTACTTACATGTTGCCTGTTTTTCATTTGCTTTACACAAAGTGGCCATGCTCAGTATTCGTTTGAGGAGGTAAGCCGTGCTTTTTTGGGAAAACCCTATGTAGCTTCCACGCTCGACCGCGATACGACCGAAAAACTGGTGATCAATACAAATGAGGTAGATTGCACCACCTTTCTGGAGTATGTGGTAGCCGGAGTAACTGCCCGCGAAATACCCGACAGCTCAAACTCCAAATACCGCGAAGCGGTACAGAAAATACGCTATCGCAACGGCAAAATATACAACTATGCGTCGCGACTCCATTATTTCTCTGAATGGCTTGCCGAAAACCGCAAAAACGGATTGATTTATGACGTTACCGATTCGTTGGGGGGCCGATACGTACAAAAACAGATCAATTTCATGTCCACCCATCCGGCTGCCTATCCGGCATTTCTTAGAAATCCGGCCTTACTCGATTCGATAAAAATTACAGAAAGAGCATTGAGCGAAACCTCCGTTTACATTCTGCCGAAAGAACGGATCGAATCGGCCGAATCGCTAATAAATACAGGCGACCTCATTGCCATCACCACCGCCATCGACGGACTCGATATCACGCACGTCGGTTTTGCCCAACGGGTAAACGGACGCATCCATCTGCTTCACGCCTCTTCGGTTGCCAAAAAGGTGATCATCGATCCGCTCCCCCTTGCCGCTTATCTGCAAAAGCAAAAAAACGCCACCGGCATCCGGGTATTCCGGATCA
>JAVVPN010000116.1:0-7376 GCA_036655755.1 Bacteroidales bacterium
TTAGGTCGACTCTGGTACTTAATTGAAATACATTCTTTATTTTTTGTCAAAACCTTTAAAATTAAACAGATTGTTGTCAACCGTTGCTGTCCATCAATTACTTCAAAACAGGGCTCATTAATAGGCATCTTATAATCTATTTTTTGATTATCGGATAAATCCATAACCACAAGAGGCTGTAGACAATACCAATTATTATTATTATTATTAGGTTTAAAAGAGTTA
This sequence comes from Bacteroidales bacterium, assembly GCA_036655755.1. Lineage (GTDB taxonomy): Bacteria > Bacteroidota > Bacteroidia > Bacteroidales > JAUNSR01 > JAUNSR01. Next base: position 226 of record JAVVPN010000116.1, read on the forward strand.
ATGTCATCCAATAATTCTCGAACTTGTTTATTCTCCCATCTATAACCACGTTGATAGGCTGGAATAAAATAGTTAGCAGTCAATATTTGGCTGATTGGTTTGATTTTTGGCATATAAAAAATAATTTAATAGTGATTCTGAATCCGAATAGTTTGTTGGTTAGATATTTTATTTCACTTTTTTAATCGAGTTCCTTGAAAATAAGTTGTTAGATTTTAGAATTGATATGTAGTGATTTAGAATATACATAAGAATTTGATGAGAGTCAAATTTGTTAATTCGGTAACCAATAGTTCTTTGAATACTTTTATATATGATTCTTTTACGCATTTAATCCACTTTAATAATAAGTCGTTCATCATTTATTTTTTAATTATTTCATAACAAGTATTAGTCTTAATGCCCCTCTACAAGGCATTAAGACTGACTAAATTTCATTCCATCACCTCATCAAGCCTCTTCACCTTCTCCCATGCCGTCTTTTCAAAAAACACGCCATTGGCCGTATCTTTTCTTACTCCGCGTAAGAAGAGATAAATTACCCCCCCGAAGTGCGTTTCATAATTGAAATCGGGAATCATTTGGCGCAGAAAGCGGAGGGCGGCTACCGTATAAAGCAGATGCTGCAGGTGGTAATTATTCTCCGTCATGGCTTGGCGGATCGCCTCCGGCGAATAATCCGAAGAGCGGTTGCCCAGGTAGTTCGATTTCCAGTCGAGGATATAATACTTACCCTCGTGCTCAAACAAAAGGTCGATGAATCCGTTGATATGGCCCTGCAACACCTTTTCGGCGGCGAGCTCCACTTCAGGAAACAACGCGGTGATTTTTGATTTATTGCAATCCTTTATGTTAAAGTAGAACTCAATCTCCGGGCGTTTCTGCTGCGGTTTGATCTGGTTGAGTGTAAACGCCGATCCGTTATGCGAGAGGGGAGTGGTCATCACCTCCTCAACAAGGCGCGGCAACATCTCTTTCATCTCATCGGTATATAGGTTCGGATACATTCTGCCCGTTCTCTCAATCGAAGCCCCATACGAATCCTTGTCCGAGAAGTCGAGCTCCTCGAAGATTGAATGCTGGAACAGGCCGGGCTGCGTACCGCGCGGCAATTGTTCCAATACAAATCGCGTATAGTCGTCGGCTTCCGGCGATTTTTCAAACGGCACCATCCAATGCTTTTGCGATAACGACGAGAAACTATACATGCGTCCGTCGCTTACCAACTTCCGATCATCCGCCTTGCGAACCGATAATACCGCTTGCTTTTCGCCCGAAGAGGCGAGGGGAGTGGAAGAATCGGGCATCTCCTCCGCATCGCGCACGGTAATTAGATTGGCAGGTAGTATGCCGCGAACCGCATCCGGGAAAAGTGTCGTGATGGTAGTATCTTTCGCGTTAGGCCACGAAACATAACATTTGTATACCGGGCGTGTCAGTGTTACATAGAGTAATCGGCGATTTTCCTGCTCTTCCGCCAAACGGATGTTCTCTTTTGTCGTAGCATCCAATCCATTGATATCGATAGAGAACAGGTAGTCGTTTCCTTCTTTGAATTCCACGATTCCCCCCGCTTTGTGGGGTTTCATCGCCAACGACGGTGCGAAGACGATGTTATACGACAACCCCTTGCAACGATGAATGGTGATCAGCTCCACGGCATTCTCCTCACTTTCGATGCGTTTCTCATAGGCATCATTATTCTCCTTGGCCGCACTTTGCATCCAACCCAACAATGCCTCGGGCGAAAGACGATTTCGTTCTTCCGCTTCATGAAGCACTTCGGTAATATGCATCAGGTTCGTCAGGATGCGTTGCCCCTTTAGGTCGCTCATGCAAAGCTGGCGGATACCGTATGCTGCCAGAAATGCCTCCATCGTGTTATAGATACCCGATTGCTTCAATACCGACTTTAATTCACGGAAGATATCCGCGTGCAGATCGATATCGAGCGATTCAATCGCTTCGAGCGTGAATCCGAAATATTTGCGAAACAATACGCGGTTGATTTTGCCACGCGTCGGATTTAAAATCGCTTCTAGCAGATAACCTATATAGGCCGCTTCGTCCGACGAGAATATCTTATCGGTATCCTTGGCGATTGCCGGAATGCCCAATCCGAGCAACTGTTGCTGAATGTTTATGGCCTCAGCATTCGAGCGTACGATTACCCCAATATCTGAAGGGCGGATTTTTCGCTTTTCCTCCTTCGTTTCGATATACACCTCTTCCGAAAGCAACCTGCGAATCTCTCCGCAAACAAAACCAATATTCGCCTCTTTGTCATCTACCTCCAGCAATTCTACCGGAATCACCGATTGCCCATTATCCATCATTCTGCCCAATCCCTTGTTGCCTGCATTCACCTCTTGATAGCTGATATGCTCATCCATAAACAGATCGGGAGCGATTTTATCGCCTAGCAATACATTGGTGGCCGCAATAAGCTCGGCCGTGGCACGGAAATTACTGTTCATTGAGAATACCTTCTCGCCCACTTCCATTTTCGCCTTCTTATAAACATTCAGATCTGCCTGACGCCACCCGTAAATCGACTGTTTCGGGTCGCCGATATAAAACACGGTCTTGCCGCTCTTTGCATACAACTCGTGGAAGATGGTGTACTGATTGGCATCGGTATCCTGAAACTCATCGATGAATACGGCTTCATATTTCAATGCCATCTTCTCGCGGAAAGTCGGGTTTGTTTCGGCCGCCTTCCGGATGTAACCAATCAAATCGTCGTAGGTAAGCTGACCGGTGCGACGTTTATACGCCTCCACCTTTTCCCCGGCATAGTCGATAAATTGGTTGTAATAATAGATATATTTTGCACAGATGTCGTTTTTTGCCTCGATGTATCGCTCGGTTGCTTCTGCCAACTCCCGGAAGTCCGAATAGTTTGAAAGATATTTCGATTCGCCATTACATTCCGAGAGATAGACTTGCGTAAAGTTATCGACACCGTTGGCGATGCTTTTGTATAGCTTCGACCTTTTATCAATTTTAGTCGCCGCAATAGCCTGAAAATCGCGCGCAATCAGCTCGTTGATCTTTCCGGCCCAAGCCTCCTGTTCATCCAATAGCTTCTCGATATCCTGCTCATACGCATTAGCATCGACCACTTTCTCTGATTTCAGGAATTTTTCACCCTCCACAAATCGCTTTCCAGCCATCACCTTTTTCGCCATCTCGGGCATAATGCCATAATTCAGCTGCGAATGAATATAATCAAAAACCTCCTGCGACTTGATCCCGTTAAGCACCTCGCGGCGGTATTGCACGAAAGCTTCCGCAACGATATCGGCTGTATCGGCAATCACTTCCTGCTCGAAAGCTTGATCCGTTTCGAAAGCGTATTGGCGGATTGTGTTCTGGCAAAATCCGTGAATGGTGAATACCTGCATTTGGTCTAATTCGCCCAAGGCGGTCGATAGTAACTCCGCTACTTTGGGCTCACCCTGCTTTTCGATCGCTTTGTTTACCACACTTGTTATCAATCCATCCTTACAACTGCCCCGCGTAATCACCTGATAGGCCAAGCGGATAAACAGTCGGATACGAATCTGCAACTCGGCCACCGCTTTGTTGGTAAACGTAACCATCAGGATGCGTTTCAGCGGCATCTGCTCTTCCAGCAGCAGACGCAACATCAAAATCGCAATTGAATAAGTTTTGCCGGTCCCTGCGCTTGCCTCAATTAGGTTGGCCCCCGTCAGGGTTATATTTTTTACATCAAATTTCTGTGCCATTATTCTCTTTCTTTGATTGTTTTAGTTCTCCAGTTCAAGCAACTTTATCATTCGGTTGATCAATTCAATCTGATTACCTTTTATCGGTAATCCCTCCTTCAGCAGATGTATGCCATAAGGGGAACAATAATAATTATAATCTCCCGGCGTAAACTGGCTCTTCAACGAGTTGTGCCATTCGGTTGCATCCGCAATCTCCGGCGTTTTCGCTTGAGGGTGATACAACAACAGCGTTTTATTGCCGGCAATATAAATATTCATCAGCTCCTCCAACTTCGCTTTTGCCTCCGTATCTTTCTCTTTCGGAAGCTCCTTCATTTCACCCTTCGAATTTACGCTCACGCCCCACGACGATTCTATTTCATCCGCCGCCGATAAAGCCAGATGCTGCAATATAAACCGCGTCTTGTATTTCGCTTTCGTAATATCGCTGAATGAGGCATGTATATATTCCTGTTCATACACATCGCCAATCGTACCGGTAAGGCGTAGGTTCGGCCCGTCGAATTTCAGATCGATTGTAACGGTGCGGCTTTCACGGTTGTTAATTTGTTGTTCGCGGTGTTCTTTCAGTATATCCACAATCTCCTGCAATCCCCTAAGCTCTGTTCTGCCAAGTGGTCCCAGTGGCAACATACCCGATTTGACCAACTGCAATCGCAGCGCTTCCTCTTCTTGATCGGCCGCCTCGAGTAACTGTTTTTTGACCATCCATTGTTCCAGACCATCCAGATCAAACGGTTCGCATTCGGCCACCGTATTATCGTTCTCTTCAAATCTGATCTCCAATACTTTTTCGTAATACCAATCCAGTGGCGAATCGAAAAACTTGATCAACTGTTTGATATCCACCGATTCCGGTTCGGGCATTTCCGTTTTTACCGGCTGCCACGTTTTCGGTTCGATATTGCCATACAGATAGGTAAACAAGCGCTTATTTTCTTTCTGATAGCGCCCGCTGAAACCGTGCAACGGATGCTGCACCATGATTTGAGCACCACTCTCGCGTGCTCCTTCTACGCGATGCATCGAGGCAAAGTCCAACAACTCGTCAATGACGATCGATGCCGGCAACTCCGTATTGTCTTTCGCATCCATTCCGAGGTAGCTGATGTAGAAAGCCAGCTGCGCATTCGTAAATAGGTCGAGGAAGAGCGACTTGTCGTTCTCCCGCTTCCGGCGGTCCCACGGCTTATACTCCATTCCCATCAAATCGAATCCCGCGAAATGATCTTGGCGCGGAAACTCCGACTGGTTCATTCCCAGGCAGGCGATCACTTTTTTCGGAATGGCACGTGCCGATGCAGCCGAAGTAAATCGAACCGAGCCGATGCGGAATGGGCTGGTGCGCATCTCCGTAAACAACAACGATTCGATAGCCCCTAGAAACACTTCGTACGAAATCTCATCCGCATAACTATCCGTGATGCGTTCGAGGAACGAAAGCCGCTTGTGAAGATCGGCCAATTCCTCTTTATCTTCGAAATCGGTAGCCACCATCTTGTCGAGTATCTCTTCAAACAAGAAGGCGATCCACTGCGAAAGGGTACGCTCCGCTTCGCGTGCCTCCAACTGAGTATGCAGGCGCTCGACAAATTCTGCCAGACGCAACAAATCGTAGGCATTGCTCGATTCCGCTTCCTTAAACGGCATCGCGGTGATGCCCTCTTCTAGCGGCAACTCTTCGTCAGTCAGCATTGCATATCCCATGATGAAACGTTCGAGGTTGTATTTCCAACCTACATATACTGTTTCGTTTTCTATGTCGTTTTCCCATCCGAAACGAATGTTCGCCTTATCTACCTGCGCACGCAGGTAATCGGTATCTTCCACACCGAAGTAGGTGCGGACGCGTCTCTTTTCGAGCAATCCCAACACTTTCTCAGAAGTGAAGTCCGCTTTCGAGAACTCCAAAATATCGCGCAACGTAGCGAAAATAGAATGTTCGTTCATTTGTGCCACTCCCGCGATATGGTACGGTATCGCTTTGGGCGCGTTCTTGAAGATACCCTCCACGAAGGGCGCGTACACATCCATATCGGGTGCCACTACCATCACCTCTTCCGGTTTCAGATCCGGGTCGCTGTCGAACCTATCTACCAGGTAGTTATAGAGCGTTTCTACCTCGCGCACCGGAGTGTAACATCCGTTTACCTCAATCGAGCGATCGCCGAAATCAACATCGGTAAAGATGCTTTTCGGGCAATTATCGAGTATTTGGCGCTGAATTTTCCCCAATAATGTATCGCCATTCGGCGCTTCAAAATGCTCCTCTTTCCATTCGACGTCGCCCTTTAATCGGTCGCGTAGCTCTTCCGCTTGCTTGCCCCAATCGGTCAATAACGGATGGATATATTTTGTAGCCGATTTGCTGGGCAAAAGGGCGAATACCGATACCGGCACCAATTTATCTAGACGCACAATCACCTCCCAATAGAAATCGGGGAAGTGCGACTGCGTAAAGAATATCAGTTGCGGATAAAGTGCCTTTACCCGCGCTTGTACCTCCGGCTTCTCTAGTTCCTCAAGCAGGCGGTTGCGCAATTCAATTTTCAACACCAGCTCCTTCTCTTTTTTCAGCTCCTCCCACAGATAAGCCTGCCACGGTTCTTCGGTAGCGAGTGTGCCTATCTCGCCCAGCCGGTACACCTGATACTGGTCGAATAAGTCGGCCAATTTCTCGGCCAATTGCAGACGACGTTTTTCATCCCCCTCGTAATAGCGGGCAATGTCGGGGAATTGGGTTTTAAACCCATCCTGCTGCAACAAGAGAAAGAGTTTGAATTTCAGATGCAACTGCGAGGCCGGATACCCTTTTTGTCCCGACGCCTTCCATAAATCCATCAAAATATCGTCGAGCCCTTCGAAGATGAAGTTCGCGAATACGCCGTTTTCGGCCGACAGCCGGAATTTCAGCCACGACTCCATCCCCGCGTGAGGCACCACGAAGCGATTTGGTACGAAAGGAGAGGAGTGAAGCTTCTTCAGATGCCCCGCCAATAACGTGCATAATTTGTCGGTATGGTTCGATATATAAAGGTTCTTCATAAGACGGATTTATTTTAAGTATTCGGTAATGCGGTTTACGATTCCCGATGAGCGGTTTACGCTGCGGGCAAAACAGAGATTGAAAGTATCGGGAGCAGATTGTACCAGCACCTTCTCTTTGGCACGGGTGACGGCCGTATAAAATAGTTCGCGCGAAAGAATCTTTTCGGCACTCGTTTTTTCGGGCAGAATTACGGCTACACGCGTAAACTCCGACCCCTGGCTTTTGTGGATGGTCATCGCGAAAACCGTTTCATGTTCGGGCAGCAACGAGGCCGGAATCTTTTTCACCTCGTTCGCATTACTCCCTTCGAAAAAGGCATACGGCACTTTTTGTCCTCGTTCTTCCAC
>JAVVPN010000117.1:0-7200 GCA_036655755.1 Bacteroidales bacterium
GAGCAGAACCCGTTACGAGCGCCAGCAGGAAAAAAACAATCAGCAGAATGATATTTTTAATGGAATGCATAAATAATATTTTTGGTCACTCTAAATAAATCAAACCGCGTGCCAAAAACATTAAATCATTGATAATATAATACTTATACAAAACAATAGATATTCATCCTGTCTAATAATTTGACACTTCAGTCTAATTATTTGACAGTTTCTCTTTTGCTTAAAATACATAAGTAAGCCCGGATAATCGAGTTATGTTCGATTATCCGGGCTTATTTCTCTAATATATTTCCCGTTTGAGCTAAAATAACACCTATTCAGTCCGTTAATTTCCCCATTTTAAATTCGGACTTCAGAATCTCATATACATAAGCAGAACTTTCAATATACAATCCGGTAGACTCATCCAAAAGCTTTTCGAAGGTTTCTGAATTATGAAATTCGCTAATTGCCGTAGGCAGATCCATATTGTTATCTTCCAGTAAATAGGCTATAATATCTTTACTGAGACCTTCTATGAGATATTGTATTTTCTTATTCATAATATTTTGAGATGGGATATTGCTTGTGCTGTATGAAAAAAGTATTGAGATGATATTTTTTTATATTTAAGCCCATTTACAAGCATTGGCAAATCAATAATACCATCATCGAAATTACGAAATAATGTGGCAATCGTATCGTCAGCAACAGGCCCAATAACAATATCATATTCGTGTACAGGATGGTTTCGCTCCCGGCTTCGATTAGCCATTACGAATAATGCCCATTCCTCATTGGGCTCTTCAAAAATTTTGACTGATAATGAAGAATCATCCAATGCACATTCGTCAAATTCAAAATAAGTTACAGTTGGAAATCCTCCATAAATGGATGTTGTCCGTCTGGCCATTTGAGAAGCCTGTTCTTCTATTTCTGTCAGATAAAATCCTTGCCCAAAATCCTTATAGGGTTTACATTTGGCAAAGTCAATCTCTCCAATAAAAATATTTGATCCATGATATAACTTCATGATAGTGCTCCCCCATTGTTATAACATATACGTGTCAAATCCTGAATACAGTCCTCCAATGATAATAAATGTTCTACTTCATAATGCTCGGTAAGGAAATCGAATCCTTTGTAACGGTTCAAGTAATTACTTGCTTCACGAATTGTCATACCATAGGTTTTTGCAAACTCACTGATAACAACAACAATATAACCAATCACACGTTTGTCTATACCGGAAGAATCTACCAAATGGATTCTGGCAGATAAATTCAACGCATCCAATACCCTTTTTACAGTTTTAATCGTCAATCCTTTTCCACTCTCAATTTTGGAAATTTGAGCTTTCCCAACCCCTACTTTCCCTCCAAGTTCTTCTTGGGTTATACCTCGGCGCAATCTTTCATTACGGATCAAGGAACCTATATCATTAATTTCAATATCCATATCTTATTTGATTTATATATGGTTTGTTGCGTATGATAAGTTTAATCAGCCTATGGCAATTTCTTTATACAAAGGAAACAAATAGTTTCCTAAATTGGAAACTATTTGTTTCTCATTTCCTTAAAAAGCAAGAGAAAAATTAGTAACTTTAACAATCCCGGCGAATCCCACAAGTTTATCCAACAATAGGCTTAACGTTTGCTTAACTCAGGAAGGTCTCTTCTATGTATGTGAAGTAAATTAGGAAGTATTTCTCAGATATGTATAGTTAGCCAGAAAATGATTTCTATATATGTCAAGTGAAGCAGTAAATAACACTTCCTTCCGTACGGCATGGGACGTGCCCGCAAAAAACAAAAACTACAAGCCCGCTCGTTTCGAGCAGCTATCAAAAAAAAGCTACCACGATCGGGAGAGCGCTGAGAAAGTCTCTTTAAGGTGATACGGGATATTCGGGCAATGTGTGTCCAATTTTTAGATACTCACTGTCTATTATTTTTACAAACCCACATCCGTTAATTATATAAACACATGTACTACAACCAATTGCATTTATGGCATATTCTTTGTTTTAAATTTATATGCTTTTAAATGAAAGGTATACAAATGGCATATTTGTACCTTGAGGTTAAAAATTAAATTATACATAAATGAAGTTGTCATTAACGCTAAAATCCTTTCTGAAGTTCCTGTTCAGAAATAAATTGTACACACTTATAGATATTGCCGGATTGGCGATCTCTTTGACATTCGTGGTAATTATCGGAATATTCGTTACCCAGGAGTTTAACACCGATCAATTTCACGAAAACAAAACAAGGATTTATGCATTAAGCAACGGAGAACTGACAGAAACCGCTTTTGGAATTGGAGGACGCTTGAAAGAAATCTATCCGGAAATAGAAGAAGTCTGTCCCGTTATCACCCGTAACTTTATCCATCACCGGGTAATTTCGGGAACTACCAAACTAAATGCCGACCTGATTTTCGCCGATCCCTCCTTCTTTTCGGTATTCTCTTTTCCCCTTGTTTCGGGAGATCCTAAAAATGTATTAACTGCCGAAAATCATGTCGTACTCTCCGAATCCTTCGCCAGAAAAATGTTCGGCAATGACGATCCGATCGGGAAATCTTTACAACTCACCGACTCGCTCACATTAATTGTAAATGGCATTTATAAGGATATTAGAAATTCAACGATTCCGGCGGGAGACATGGTGATTCATATAAAGAGCGTGTTCCATCTCAATCCATCCATCATGGAGAATGACGGACTTGCAAATGCAGGAAGTACCAATCAATTTTTTCTGATTCGGGAAGGAATTGATTTTCGAAACCGCGAATCCGATCTATTAAACTGGCTGAAAAGCAACTTCTGGATCTATCAGCGGGAAATATATCACAATGTAAAACTGATTCCATTAACAGATCTTTATTTCTCCGGAATGAAGGGATATGCCTTAAATTACGGGAATAAATCTTTCGTTTATATTCTTTTCGGAGTAGGCCTGATTATCTTGTTATTCGCAATTATCAATTATATAAACCTGACGATTGCTCAAAACGGAATACGGGCCCGTGAGATGGCGACGAAACGATTGCTGGGCACCACGGCTGCCGGACTTTTTAATACGATGATTCTGGAAACCACCCTACTCTCGTTCGTTTCATTATTAATCGCATTGGGATTAACCATTCTGCTGACACCATTCGCCGAGAATGTACTAGAAACCACCCTCGACCTCTCTTTACTACTTTCGCCGGGAGCGATTCTGCTTTTGGCATTGCTGGTGATTATTACAGGCGCACTTGCCGGATTCTTACCCGCTCTGACAATTTACGGAATCAAGCCGATCAATATCATCAAAGGGAGTTATCAGAGAGAGAACAAAATGGTATTCAGCAAGTTATTCATCCTCTTTCAGAATGCCATTTCCATCGCATTGCTTTCCGCTACACTGGTTATAAATGCACAGGTTAATCACCTCATTACCGCTCCATTAGGATATACAAAAGACCCGGTTCTGGAAACATACAATCTATTCGAATCTAAAACGAAGCTGAATACATTTATCAATGAGCTACGCAAACAACCGTTTGTAGATCAGATCGGAATGACACAGGGGGCTCCCAATAGCGGAAGTAATAACATCACGATGATTGTAGAGGGCAAAAACGTTTCTTTCCAGCAAATCATCTGCGATGAAGAATATTTTAATCTGATGGGGTTCGCTAAACTTCGGCAAAACGGAGATGCGGCAACCGGATGGTATCTGAGTAAAGAAGCGATACGTCAAATAGAAAAAGAGGAGGATGCCGCATTCTTTGAAGCGGAAGGTAAAATAACACCGATTTCCGGAATCATCGCCGATTTTCATTTTGAGAATATTACCAATCCGTTTAAGCCGGTAATGCTCCGGATAAATAAATCGGAAAATATGGAACCATGGCAACTCGCCATAAAAATAAACGGAGATCCATGGGCTGCCAAAAAGGAGATTGCGAATATCTTCACCCGCATAACCGACGAACCGTTCGTGGGAGAATATCTTTCTGAGCAGATTGAAGAATCTTATAAACAACAGCAAAAAACCGCTACCATTCTTAAGATATTCACCTGCATTGCCTTTGTTATCTCATTTTTGGGGCTTCTGGCCATGTCTACTTATTTTATCCAACAACGTTCCTCCGAAATAGCGATCCGAAAAGTTTTCGGGTCTTCAAATCGGGAAATTCTGATAAAACTAATTACCGAATTTATAAAACATGTAGTGATTGCTTTTATTATCATCATTCCGTTTATCTGGCTTATGCTGCACAAATGGTTGGAATCTTATTCCTATAAGATTTCTCTTTCTCCCCTATTCTTTATTACCGGAGGGTTGGTTTGCTTATCCATATCCTTTCTTACCGTATTCTTACAAAGCTATCGGGCCGCGAATGCGAATCCTGTGAATCGGTTAAAAGATAAAAACTAAAAATAATCCCGATTCCAAAAATATGTTTTATTTTGCATAAGCACTCTTATTATACAACACGCATGGCCAAATTAAACGGTACGATTTGTATTGTCGATGACAATCGCAGCATTCTCAAAACCTTAGAGATCCTATTGGCAGACCACTTCCAAAAAGTAATCACATTGAGCAATCCCGAGCAAATACCCTCTCTTTTCAGAAGTGAGCGCATTGATGTGGCCCTGCTCGATATGAACTACACTACCGGAATCAACAATGGAAACGAGGGGTTGTACTGGCTCTCTCAGATAAAGAATATCAGTCAGAAAACCGAAGTGGTACTCTTTACCGCCTACGCTTATATCGACCTTGCCGTATCGGGCATTAAAAACGGGGCTTTCGACTTCATTACCAAACCGTGGGAAAACGAAAAGCTGATCGAAACCCTGCAAAAAGCGATGAATAGCCGTCGCAATGAAACGAAAGGCAATAAGAAAGGCACTCTCTTGCAGGCTTCCGAGAAAGAACATTTCAAAGGAATTTCTCCGGCAATGAGCCGCTTATACGAACAAATCGAAAAGATAGCCGCTACCGATGCCAATGTTTTGATTACGGGAGAGAACGGAACCGGAAAAGAAGTGATCGCACGCGAAATTCACACACGGTCACGCCGGAAAGAGAATGAACTGGTGATTGTTGATATGGGTGCCTTGACCGAAACGCTGTTCGAGAGCGAACTCTTCGGCCATGTGAAAGGGGCCTTTACAGATGCAAAGGCAGATCGCCCCGGTAAATTCGAAGCCGCCTCACAAAGCTCTATCTTTCTCGATGAAATCGGCAACCTGCCGTTTCATCTTCAGGCAAAGTTATTGAGCGTATTGCAACAGCGTAAAGTCACCCGTGTAGGGAGCAATAATCCGCGCGAAGTGGATATCCGATTGATCTGCGCCACCAACTGCAACCTCCCCGAAATGGTAAAGCAGGGACGATTTAGAGAAGACCTCTTTTATCGAATCAATACCATCACGCTCGAAATTCCTCCGCTCAGAAACCGAAAAGAGGATCTCATCCCCATGGCGGAAATGTTTGTTTCGCGCTATGCGAAAATGTATGAGCGCGAAAACATGTCGTTAGGGAAAAGTGCCATCGAGAAAATCAAATCCTACCCCTGGCCGGGCAATGTCCGCGAACTGCAACATACCATCGAGCGGGCAGTAATCATGGGCAACCATGTTCTGGAAGAATACGACTTCTGTTTTCAAAATACGACGGTAACCGACGACGATCAAAATATGACACTCGAAGAGCTGGAGAAAACAGCAATCGCCAATGCCATCCGCAACTGCGAAGGCAACCTCTCGCTGGTAGCACAGCAACTGGGCATTACCCGTCAGACGCTTTATAATAAGATTAAGAAATACAATCTACTCTGATGCACATTCCTCCTAAAATAATCGTTTCGCTATTGATGGTGATTGTCGCCACCATCTCCGCTACCATTTGTGGCATGCAAGGATATTGGTTGGGGTTATTCATCTCCCTGGTAATTGCATTTATCGCCATCCGGCAGATATTTCTGAATTATGGCAACCAACTTCGGAAAATGAAAATCCTCTTCGATGCGGTAGAAAATAATGATTATGCGTTCCGGTTTCCGGAAAAAAGGGGCGACCGGTATGACCGGCAAATCAACAAAACGTTCAACGGGATGCGCGAACTCTTGTCGAAAGCCAAGGCAGAGGCGGCCGAAAAAGAGAAATATTATGAACTGATTCTCGACCGGGTAACCACGGGAATCGTAGTGATTGATGAAGAGGGCTTCGTATGGCAAACCAACGATGCCGCTTTGCAGTTGCTCGGGTTATCGGTTCTGACCCATACACGCCAATTAAAGCAGTTGGATTATGGATTTCCGTTGCTGTTTCAGACGCTTTCGCCCGAAAACAACCGTCAGATCTCCTTTTCTACAGAAAGAGGGGAACGACACCTTACGCTTGATGTATCGGAGATGAACGGAAATAATAAAAAACTCCGCATCATTGCCCTTAACGACATTGATTCGGAGCTGGATGAAAATGAAATTGAATCGTGGATCAAACTGACCCGTGTGCTTACGCACGAAATCATGAACGGCATCTCTCCCATCACCTCGTTGAGCCAACATCTGCTGAAAAAGGAGGAGATAAACCGAAATCTGCGGGAAGGGCTCGAAGTGATTCATCATACCGGTACACAACTCACCTCGTTTGTTACCTCCTATCGTAAATTTACCCGCATCCCCACTCCGTCGAAAGAGATATTCTGCCTGCGCGAATTTCTGCAAATGGAAATCGTAGGAATGCGTGCCACGACTCCCCTCCCCATCCGCTTCTCGCTACATGTAGAGCCGGAGGATCTGATGATTTATGCCGACAAGAATCTGATTTCACAAGTGGTGCTCAATTTGCTGCGAAACGCTATTCAGTCACTCTCGGACAAAGAGAATCCCTATATCTGTATTACAGCCAAAAGCGATGCGAAAGAGCAGATTATGATCTATTTTGACAACAACGGCGAGATGATTCCGCCCGACGTTGCCAAACAGATATTCATTCCCTTTTTTACGACCAAAGAAACCGGCTCCGGCATCGGGCTGAGCGTTTCCAAACAGATTATGCGACAACATAACGGCTCGCTCAAACTCTCTTATTCCACCGAAACAGAAACCCGCTTCACGTTGGTTTTCAGATAAAAACTTATCTTCTTAAAGTCTCCGCCGGATTGGTATGAATCGCTTTCCGTCCCAAATGGAAAATGATATCGATCG
>JAVVPN010000118.1:0-7007 GCA_036655755.1 Bacteroidales bacterium
TTTTACGTCCGCGACCGCTTACTACGCTTTCCGCGAAACGGATTACGTGGCTCTGAAGGCGCTCTTCTTTGGTATGGCCGTTTTCAGCTTTCAAACCAAGCGATTTGATTTTAGCCTGACATTTCGGACATTTTGCCCAACGGGTTTTCGGACATTCGTCGCCACCCACGTGGATATATTCAGACGGGAACAGGTCGATTACCTCGTTCAGTACGTCTGTGATGAATTCGTATGTTTTGTCATTTCCGGCACAAAGTACATCGTCGGATACTCCCCACTGAGTCCATGGAGCATAAGGTCCGCCGGTACAACCCATATCTGGATAAATAGAAAGGGCGGCAAGCATGTGGCCCGGAAGGTCGATTTCAGGGATGATCGTGATATGGCGTTCGTCGGCATATTTGATGATCTCTTTGATCTGCTCTTGAGTGTAATAAGCTCCGCGACCATATTCTTTTCCGTCGTATTCGCCGCTGTTGCGTCCGATTACGGTTTCTTTACGGATAGACCCTTGTTCGGCAAGCTTCGGATGTTTTTTGATTTCGATACGCCATCCCTGATCGTCGGTAAGATGCCAGTGGAAACGGTTGATGTTGTGCATCGCCAGGATGTCGATATAGCGTTTGATCGAGTCGGCCGAATAGAAATGGCGACTTACGTCGAGCATCATACCACGGTAAGATAAACGAGGTGCGTCATTGATTTCGGCAGCCGGCATTTCGATTGATTTCTGATTAGCCGGAAGCGATTTGCGCAATGTCTGGATTCCGTAGAATACGCCTGCGTCTGAAGCACCTTCAATCAGGATCTCGCCACCGTTTACTTTCATGCGATAAGCTTCGGGATTTTCACTTGCAAGACCGGTTGCCAGACGAATCATTTTTTTACCTGTAGCATCGGCTTTCGGTTCAAGTATGATTCCGGTTTCCTGTTTTACATAGTCGGCAAGGAATTCGGCATTTTCTTTCATTCCTTTTTCAGCGGAAGGATAAGAGATGATGATGCCGTTTCTCAGTTTGAACGGAGTTTCTTTGACAGAAACAATTTCATTCGGCAGAGGAATCACCTGGTAGTCGGCTTTCTGAAGAGACTGTGTGCAACTGCTCATGATGGTCAGCAGCGACGCCATTCCCAGGGTGCTTAAAGCGGTTAATTTCATTCGTATATAATTTATGTTTGGTGTTAAGGTCAAATAAGCCATTTATATAATGGTTATTCATGTAGAAAGTAAAGAAAAGGAAAGGTTATAACCGTTGTGATTTAAACCTTTCCTTTTTTTCGATTCATATTGTCAATTAAGAAAATACGTATTCAGACAGGTCTTATTAATTACCAACCAGGGTTTTGAGTAAGTTTAGGATTCAGATTGATCTCGTTTACTGGTACTCCTGATAAGTAATATTTATTAAGCCACTCTAATCCGTTATAATCAGCCAGGAAGATATATCCTTCTTTCAAAGAAGGGTCTTTTGCACCTGTTGTCGGATTTACAAACGCTACTCCTGTTCCGAATTGATTGTGACTACCCCACATGCCTTTAGGCTGACGCATTACAAACCATTTGCACATTTTCCAACGGCGAACGTCATCGAATCCGAATCCTTCACCCATCAATTCGATGATACGTTCACGGCGGATTTCCCAAAGAAGTGGTTCAATCTGGTTGCCATTATCATCTACGCCACGTTTCGGATCGAATGAAGCATTAAGCGCTTCGCTGATATTCATCGGTGCTATACCGGCACGCTCGCGAAGTTTATTGATTGTCAGGTCTGCGATACCTTGATCGATCGTTCCATTTTTCTCGTACATGGCTTCGGCATAGTTTAACAAAATCTCTTCGATTTTGAATACCGGCTTGTCGGATGTGTTGGTATTTGCATTCGGGTCATTGAATTCCCAGTTAGAATAGTTTTTCCATACATAATATCCCGAGTTAGATCTGACAAAGCCTGTAGCCCATGGCGTACCCAAAATATTTGGAGTTCTTTTAACTAATGACGCACCCCAGTTCTGAGCCGGAATACGTTTCATCCCAACTCCTCCGGTCTGAACACAGCTTTCGTTTGCTCCCATCAGGTCAATAAATTTTCTGTCTTGAGGAGAATCTGTATATTCCCATGTTCTCGGATCATCTTTTGTAGGTGATTTCGGAGTAACACTATAAGGAGGCATTACCACATGATATAAACGAGGGTCGCGATTTTCAAATACCTGATACATCGTTGTGTCATTCTGGTGTTCAGGATGATTTGAAATTGTTTTACCATCTTTACACAAATACATATCTACGATATCTTGGTGCATCATAAATGTCATAGAGGATGTGTGTTCCCAGCGGCTGCAGGCATGACCTTTCAATCCATCTACAAATTCTTGATACATAATGACACCCGGTTTGTCTTTCAGGCTCTCTGAAATCCAAAGTTCACCATATCCGGCAGCAGGCGCTTTTTCAGTTCCGGTATATAATACAGGATATTGGTCAATCAGCATTTTCGAATATTTGATGCAGGCATCGATGTATTCGGTAGCAACATTTCCGTTATGGTATTTTTGCCAGGTCGCTTCACGTAAAGTAAAACGAGAGATGGCAGCACGAATTACATTTTTTGTAACAATAGTCGAACTCAACGCATCTGTATCCAGATTTTCTTCAGCTGCAATAAGTTTACGTAATACTTTTTTAGCAACTTCTTCACGAGGTTCACGTACTACCGGAGCGGATGTTTCATCAAGTAATGTTTCAATATACGGAACATCGCCATATTGGTTGATCATTTCCATGTACCAGTACGAATGGAAGAAATCGCCTACGGCTTTCCAATGATTTTTCTGTGATTCTGAAAGCTGGCTTTTTTCAAATTGCGAAAACATGAAGTTTACAGAGCGGATATAAGAAAAATCCCATACTGTACCTTTCGCACTTACCGGGGTTTCTCTGTCGCGGATATAAGCATTTTGTTTTGCGCTATTATAAAAATAACCGGCTTTCCAATCGCCCTGATAAGCACTACCCTGTGCGGTTTCTTTATTTAAAGAAGTGGCGATACGGGAGTCCATAAACATGTCGTAAAATTCGACTGAGAAAGCTTGAAAATCTGAATTGGTAAGTAAGCTTACTTTACCCGGAGGGGTTTTCTCAAGATAATCATCATTACATGCAGTAGCACTGATTGCTAATATACCGCATAGTAGTATTTTAGATATTTTGTTCATGTTGAAGTCTTGTTAAAGAGGAAAAGAGGAATGGTCAGGGAATACTGATAATCCCTCTTTCCTATAAAAAGTTAGGTTATAATGATACATTTATACCAAACGAAACCGTACGGTAGAATGGATATCCCCAGCTCATACGCTCGGGATCATATCCGTTTGGTAGTGAGCTGAATGTTGCAAGGTTCTCCACACTGCTGAATAGTTTCAACTGGTCGATGCGAAGTTTTTTGATTAGTTCTTTTTTAAATGTATAAGACAACGTCACGTTTTTGATACGGAAATAAGCAGCGTTCTGCAGATATTTATCAGATTTACGGATGTTCGACTGATACATTTCACCGTTAAAATCGTAGATACGGAAGAATTTTGCATTCTGGTTTTCCGGAGTCCAATAATCTGTCTGGTGAGAGAACATGGCAGTCTGCGCAGCTGTATTGATTGAACCTTCACCCTGGAATGGGAAGTATGCGTTCGGCAACCAGTAATCGCGTTTTCCTGTACCCTGGAACATGATATTCAAGTCAAAGCCTTCATAGTTGACACCTAAGTTTCCACCAAACTGGAAGCGAGCGTCGCTGTTTCCGATTATAGTGCGGTCACCCATGTTAGACAGTGTGCTTTGTCCTTCATTGATTTCAGTGTTACCATCCAGGTCTTTAAACTTAACGTCTCCCGGTTTAACCAATCCTTTCTTTCCTTTCGGATAGGCGATTCCGTCTTTTAACTTACCATTTTCAAAATCAGCATCCGAATAATATCCGTCTGCAAGATAACCATAGATGGTACCCCATTTATATCCGTTGTAATACAGGTTGTTTCCGTCTTTATCGAATAATGATCCTGATTCATTTTTGATTTTGGTAATTTCAGTAAGATGATCATAGATATTAATTCCGACACGATAAGTTACTTTGCCGATTTTATCATTCCAGTTCAAGTTGATTTCCCAACCGTCTGTACGCATCTCAGCAGCATTTTGTTTTGGCGCGCTTGTTCCGACAACTGCAGGCAATTCAACCCCATCGGTAATCATACCGGTAGTGGTACGGCGATACCAGTCGAAACCTCCGCGCAGGCGTCCGTTGAACATAGTCCAGTCTACACCAATATCTGTTGTAGATACGGTCTCCCATGTAAAGTCTGAAGAAATAAGTCCCGGAGTCGGCAATGCAGTCTGAGCTTGCCCATTGAGCAGCCAATTCTGATTTTGGTAAGCTTCCATATTTGAATAATACATATATGGATCGATGTTTTGGTTACCGATCTGTCCCCATGAACCACGAAGTTTCAGTGCGTCTAACCAGTCTTTTGTTGCTGCCATCCAGCTTTCCTCTCCAATCTGCCAACCGGCAGAAACTGAAGGGAAGAATCCGAACCGACTATCTGTTGGGAATTTAGATGATCCGTCATAACGGCCGTTTGCTTCAAACATATACCGGTTGTTATAGTTCCAGTTCAAACGGAAGAATCCACCTCTTACCGCATGCTGTTTGATGGTATTGGTGCTTTTTTTCGTACCGCTCGCAGAACCTAATGATGGGGCTTCTGGTGTGGCAATATCTTCTCCTCTGTTAAAAACTTGTTCATAATCGCTCGATTCCTGACTGAAACCGGCCATCACTTTGAAGTTGTTATTATTTAAAGAAAACGAGTAGTTTCCATAAATATTTAATGCATTGTAATCGGTAACCCGACGGCGTTTGATGAAATAATCATGTTTCAAAGAAACGGAGTTATCAAGCTGGATAGATGTGTTACGCCATTTGTTGGCGTAATACTCCATGTTGTTCAGATTCTTATCATATGTATATTCTAATACAGCCTCTAATCCTTTGTAAGGTTTAAAAATTGATTTCAGGAAAATACGAGGATTTTCTTTGACAATATCAGACGCATTTGAATTCTTAATGATATTCAAAGGTGTTCTTGAAGGTAGATCTATATCCGATTGTGGAATTACAGAAGCAGGAACCATCCCACTTGGCCCGTAAGGCACTGTTTTCGTATTGAAAAGGTTTGCGTTAAAGCTACCGTTTTCATCCAAAAGCATGTTTTGTGTAGCACGGGCGTATTTAATATCGATTTCCTGTGTAAACCATTTTGCAAAGTCTACCGATAAGAATGATGCGATGCTCAGACGCTGATATTTGTCTTTTGATGAATAAAGCGGTCCGTCATTACTGTTATATCCTCCTGAAATACGGTAGCGCACTTTATCTGCACTTCCCGATAGAGAGATATTATGATTCATCATAAATCCTGTTTCAAGCATATCTGAATAAGGATCTTGATCTCCGTTCAAGAAATATACGATACCATCGGCATCTTTATAAATACCGTCACCTACTGTATTGAATGCAGAAGGGTTTTGTTTATATTCTTTCAGATATTGACGCCATTTTGTGACGTTCTGAGTTCCTGCCCAGTATGTATTAGGCAATCCTGCCTGTTGGTAAGTTTCAAGATATTTATCAAGGCCTACTACTTCAGGACGATTAATTGATGACTGAAAGCCAAAGTTATTGTTGTAATTCAGTTTGAACTGATTTCCCGATTTAGGACGTTTGGTTGTAACAAGAATTACGCCGTTGGCTCCACGAGCACCGTAAATTGCGGAAGAGGCCGCATCTTTCAATACAGAAACCGATTCGATGTCTTCCGGATTGATCATATCAAGATCACCTTCTACATTATCAATCAATACCAGTGGTGCACCACCGTTGATTGACATTTGTCCACGGATATTGAATGTTTTTGCTTGGCCGGGGATAGATCCCCCGCTTACCTGCAAGCCCGGTACAGTACCTTGCAAAGCTGCAGCGGCACTTGTTACGGGACGGTCTCCTAATACATCTGACATTTTCACAGCAGTTACGGCTCCTGTCAGGTTTTCTTTTTTCTGAGCACCGAAACCAACAACTACGACTTCATCCAAAGCCTGAGCGTTGTCATCCAATGTGACATTAAAAACTGTTTTGCCTTTTACGTCGATCGTCTGGCTTTTCATACCGATGTATGAAACAACGATTTTTCCGTTTGCCGGTACGTTGGCAAGCGTAAAGTTTCCGTCGAAATCTGTAATAGTGCCTGAGGTGGTTCCCTGCACGACAACGTTGGCTCCGATAATCGGCTCTTTCAACTTGTCAATCACTGTCCCCGAAATGGTAAGCTCTTGTGCAAAAAGCTGTAATCCGGAGAATAACATAAGGATGCTCATTAGAACAGCCCTTACATGCTTGGTGTTATTCATCTTGTTGCTAAAGTTTAATATATAATAAGTGTGTGATGTTTCCCTTCAATTATTTATTACCGAATAACGGCCAGTTCGGATCTTCAACGTGTGCTTCCTGCATAATGGCTTTTAATTCTTCTGCTTTTTCCGGATATTGAGAAATCAAATTGTGTTTCTCCTGCGGATCGGATGCCAGATTGTAAAGCTCAAAACGGGGTTTGTTACGAATATTCAGATGGACAAGTTTCCAATCGCCTTTGCGAGCTGCCTGACGACCGCCCATCTCCTGGAATTCAAAATAAAGATAGTCGTGTTCTTTCTGTCCTTTTTTACCGGTAAGCAACGGGTAGATGCTGATGCCGTCTGTTTTATCTTTAGATGGTTTACCTGCAAACATCTCTTTGAATGTTGGCATCATATCCCAGAATGAGCACATGAAGTTGGTTTCTGTTCCCGGTTTGACATGGCCCGGCCATGATACGATCATCGGAACACGTACGCCACCTTCGTACAGGTCGCGTTTGTAACCGCGGTACATACCGTTGCTGTTGAAGTA
>JAVVPN010000119.1:0-6990 GCA_036655755.1 Bacteroidales bacterium
AACCCGAAGATCTGGGAGGGAATATGGGTGGCAAATGGTCGCGCCGCATCAATGAGAAAAACAGACTGGTTTATCAAATTGATCCCGATAAGAAGATTGTAACCGTAATCCGAGCCATTGGCCATTACAAAGATCATTGAAGCAGCATATTGAGCTCCTGCACAATCGTCTCTACCAATGCCCGGGTAGTACACGACAATGCATTACCCAACTCCTGCATCGAATAAAAAGAGAAGCTACTCAAATCTGAGCGACGTAACCGGCAGGATAACGGCAGCGAAATATCATACGATTTGCGCAATACACATTGCGCACCCTTGTATAGCGCGATGTGGGCTCCGATACGGCTTGCCACATTCTTAAGCGAATAATTAAAGTTTTCGAGCGTACCCTGTCCGAAATTCAAATCTTCATCAAACCACAATACCACGCTCTCCAGATATTTGATCTGTCCCCGCGTAGCGATACTGTCGAAATAAATCTCCAGAATATATACCGAATCGTTCATCACCTCCGGCAATTCCGATTGCAGCCGAAACCGACCGCTATGATCAGATTCCGCATACAAGGCATCCAGAAAAAAATCACGGTAAGGAGTATATAGCGACTGTTCGCCCAACTCCACGTCAAACATCGCCTTCCGGTAATTAAAAAGTAACAACGGCACCAACACCATCTTGTGCTGTTTCACCCACGTCCGATGGTTCATATTCGAGGCTCCCACCTCTTTCATTACAACCGTCCGCGCACGTGGCCCTGCATATGGCTCCGTCTCCAGTTCATACCCTAATCCCACTCGGTTATCACACAATTTATGCTGTAACTCTTTGGTCGAACTGCAAGCTGCCAAAATAAAAAACATACTCAGCAGAAAAGCATCAAATCTCATAATCAAAGATTTTTATACAAGTTATAAAAAATATTCAGCTAAAAAGTTCTTTATACCCTGAATTTAAATCGTATCCAACAAGTAATCAATAAATTAACACTCAATATAACGCAACAAAAAAAGGTATTGTCGCCATCCGTAAAAACAGACAGGCGACAATACCTTTTGTATGATGATCTTTGTTAATCCTCGTTCGTACCGGCAAATTCCATCAGGTAAGCCTTGATGAAATTGTCGATGTTTCCATCCATCACCGAGTTCACATTCGAAGTCTGATAATCGGTACGGTGGTCTTTTACGCGGCGGTCGTCGAATACGTAGCTTCGGATCTGCGATCCCCACTCGATTTTCTTCTTCCCTGCCTCGATCTCTTTCTGAGCGGCACGACGTTTTTCCAACTCCATTTCGTACAACTGCGAGCGAAGCAAACGCAACGCGTTGTCTTTGTTGTCAAACTGCGAACGGCTTTCGGTATTCTCAATGATGATACCTGTCGGCGCGTGACGCAAACGTACCCCGGTTTCCACCTTATTTACGTTCTGACCACCGGCACCCGATGAACGGAACGTTTCCCAAGTGATATCTCCCGGATTGATTTCAATCTCGATCGAGTCGTCCACCAACGGAATAACGAATACGGATACGAACGACGTCATACGTTTACCCTGTGCGTTGAAAGGAGAAACACGTACCAGACGATGCACCCCGTTTTCACTCTTCAGATAACCATACGCATAATCACCCTCAATCTGCATCGTTACCGTTTTGATACCCGCCTCATCACCTTCCTGAAGGTTGGTGATAGTCAGTTTATAGCCATGAGCCTCTGCATAACGCATATACATACGCATCAGCATCGACGCCCAGTCGTTACTTTCAGTACCACCCGCACCTGCATTGATTTTCAATACGGCACCCAGATGATCCTCTTCCAGGCGAAGCATATTTTTAAGCTCCACATTTTCAAGCAGCTCGATCACTTTGGCGTAAGCCTCATCCACCTCCTGCTCCGTTACCAGCTCCTCTTTCACAAAATCGAAAGCAAGCGCCAATTCCTCAGTAGCCGAATGAATTTCATTATACGCCTCGACCCATTTTTTTAGGTCTTTGATTTTTTTCATCTGTGCTTCGGCGGCTTTGTTATCATCCCAAAAGCCCGGCACATGTGTGCGAAGTTCCTCTTCCTCGATCTGAATTATCTTCGAATCGACGTCAAAGATACCTCCTCAACGCGTCCTCGCGTTCCTGAACTGCTTTTAGTTGCTCAGCTGTAATCATAAAAATGAATTATATAATTTGATTAATTAAATTACCTGTTGTCGGCATTGCCGTATCGCAACGCTACAATACCACAAAGATATATCTAATTTACATATATATTAAATATACATTGCTTCAATCTGCTCTTTATAGCGCTGATTGATAATCACACGGCGTATTTTAAGCGTATTTGTAAGCTCTCCGGTTTCCATCGTAAACGGAGCCGGGAGAAGCGTAAACTTCTTAATCTGCTCGAAAGAAGCGAAATTCTTCTGCATATCTTTCAAACGTGCCGAAAACATCTCCTGGATTTTCTGGTTGCGAAGCAAATCTTCCAGATTCTTATAAGCGATCTGTTTTTGAGCCGCATACTCTTTCAATGCTTCATAAGCCGGAATGATAAGCGCCGTTACATATTTGCGCTGATCTCCGATCACGGCGATCTGCTCTACGAAACGGTCTTCTCCGATGCGAGTTTCCAACGCCTGCGGAGCGATATATTTACCATTTACGGTTTTGAAAAGGTCTTTGATTCGTTCGGTCATACGCAAACTACCATCGGCAGCCAGCTGGCCGGCATCCCCTGTACGGAACCATCCGTCTTCGGTAAACGCCTTTGCCGTTTCCTCCGGTTTGTTATAATACCCCTTCATCACGTTACCCCCTTTTACAAGGATCTCGTTATCCGCACCGATTTTCACCTGTACTCCGTCTAGGCAAGTACCCATCGTACTAAAGTCGAAGTTGGTATCTTCAAAACAACATACGGTAGCCGTTGTTTCGGTCAGCCCGTAGCCGTAATAGATCTTAACGCCGATCGAGTGAAGAAATTCATTGATGTTCTGCGAAAGTGCAGCCCCCGCACACGGGAAGAAATGCCCATTGGTCAGTCCGGCCACTTTGCGAATCTTCGACAATACCATCTTGTCGTAGAATTTATATTGAAGCTCAAGCCAAAGCGGAGCTTTTTTGCCTTTCACGCGGTATCCCAAGTTAAACTGGCGCCCAACCTGCAAGGCTCGGTTCATCAATGCTTTTACGGCACCTTTCGAACGCGCTCTTTTATCCATCACCGCCGTATATACCTTCTCCCAGAAACGAGGAACGGCACACATGATGGTTGGTTCGGTTTCGCGCAACGACTGCTGCACTTGTACCGGATTATGATTGATCTCTACCCGTACGTTCTGCGAAAGACAGAAATAAGTCCATGCGCGCTCAAAGATGTGAGCCATCGGAAGGAAACACATCGAAGAGTCTTTTTCCGAAACTCCCAGACGTTCGGCATGAATACGCATTGTAAACAAGAAGTTTTCGTGCGCCAGCATCACCCCTTTCGGCTCGCCGGTCGTACCCGACGTATAAATCAGATTGGCCAGGTCGCTTTCCTGAGCAGCATTCATCCGCGCTTCAACTACCGGCAGGTATTCGTTGGTTTCTCCGAAACGCATGAAATCATCCAAATACATCGAAGTGGTGTCTTCCGGAAAGAATTTTACATCCCGGTCGAATACCACCAGTTTAGGGGCGTCGCTCAGATTACCGATCGCCTTGAAGGCATTTTCATATTGGAATTGTTCACCTGCGAAAATAATTTTCGAGGCAGAGTCGTTCAGAATATATTCAACTTGCGACACAGAGCTGGTAGCGTAAAGTGGCACTACGACCCCTCTGTTGGCATACATGGCAAAATCAACGATCAAGCCTTCCGGTTTATTCTGAGTATAGGTTGCTACGCAATCATGTTCTTTGATACCGAAAGCAGCCATTGCTTTGGCTACTGTCATTACTTTTTTTGATAGCTCCTTCCAGCTGGTAGGGATCCAACTCTTGGTGGCTGCGTCACGATGACGAAAAGCAATCTGATCAGCAACTACCGCTGCCTGAGCATGAACTAATTTGGAAAGATGAGTAATAATCATACACTAAATACTGATTCAATACTGTTTCACCGGAAGTTTTTACCCGGTATAGATTCATGTTTATTTCGTTGTGAATGTGGAGGTTCGGTTTATTCCAACAACAACGCATTCTGAAAAAACGCTACAAATTTGCGTCAAAAATCTCGGATTCAAATCTTTTTTTGCGCATTTTTTCTTAAAGTGAGCATTTTTTTGAATCTAATTAACAGTAATCCTCCTATTTTCAGCATTTTAGATCACAACATCTGCGTTCTCGTCCTCTCTGACCCCGTTTTTATCCCCTTATCGCCCCATCGCCACGATGAAAAACCATTATCTTTAGCGCTTTGAAAACCCGACTTTTAATCACTTCGCGCACATGAATCAGGAGTTACATTACCTTGATGTGGACCTGGCTTTTTACCAGGCCGTAGATCTGTTGAAACAGATGATTGTCATCCCTTCTCCCAGCCGGGGCGAGGCGGAAGTGGCTGCTTTGTTTGAAGAATGGGGCAAACGTTACGGAGCGACAGCTCGTCGTATCGGCAATAACGTCATATTCGAACCTGCCGGTTACGACCCGCAGAAGCCCTCTCTGCTGCTCAATTCTCATATCGACACGGTGCGCCCTGGCGAAAGCTGGAGCCGCGATCCGTTTTCGCCCACAACGGAAGAGGATACGATTTACGGACTGGGGAGCAACGATGCGGGAGCATCGGTGGTAAGCCTGTTTATGGCATGGCTGATGCTGAAGGATACCCCCCAGACATATAATCTGATTTTTGTGGCATCAGCCGAAGAGGAGATTTCGGGAGCGGGTGGTATCGAGTCGGTATTGCCTCATCTGCCTCCTATCCGGTTCGCCGTAGTGGGCGAGCCCACGGGCATGCATCCGGCCATTGCCGAAAAAGGGTTGTTGGTGATCGACGGCACCGTTTACGGCAAATCGGGCCATGCGGCGCGCAACGAGGGGATCAATGCGATTTACGAAGCGCTACCGGTGCTCGAAAAGCTACGCGACTTCCATTTCGAAAAAGAATCGTCCTTTCTGGGACCGGTAAAGGTAACGGTCACCCAAGTCAACGCGGGCAATCAGCACAACGTGATTCCCGACCGCTTCACCTTCGTGGTGGACGTGCGCACCAACGAGCATTACCGCAACGAAGAAGCGTTCGCCCTACTCAGCGAAATTGCCGGATGCGAAATGAAGGCTCGCTCCTTCCGATTGAACTCTTCTTCGCTTCCGGCAGATCATCCGTTCGTATTGCGGGCGCAGATGGCAGGCAAGAAACCGTTCGGATCGCCTACCCTTTCCGATCAGGCGCATCTTTCGTGCCCCTCGGTAAAAATAGGACCCGGCGATTCCGCCCGATCGCATACCGCCGACGAATATATCCACGAGGAGGAGATTCGAGAAGCAATCACGCTATATATCAAACTATTGGATGGATTAAAGATTTAAGAATCCGCTTGTGGACAATCCATTTGCCGCAACCTGAAAATCAGCGCAATACATGGCAGGTATATAACCATTCCCATATCTGCGCCTTATTTACCCTATCTCTTTGAAAGATATCCGGCGGGCAACTTGATGTTCGTCCGTGAGCAACTCAACGATCGTCCGCGAGCAACCCAAAGATTGTTCGCGGACGATCGTTGAGTTGCTCGCGGACAACGTATGGATTCTCCGCGGACGAACATCAAGTCGCCCGCGGAGAATCAGCAAAAGAATACCGTATAAATTTATGAATCGGGGTGAAATAAATACGATGCACAAGGATAGCTCCTTGAATGTCACTTTAGGAAAACCCAAACGGCATCTTAGAACGTATGGCGGCGGGGTTAAGGATGTAAATATTCTTTCAAGACCTCTACATACGACTCGAATGCAGCTCTTCCTTCCGAAGTGATGCGGCAAACCGTACGCGGCTTCTTTCCGGCAAATTCTTTTATTACATCGATATAACCGGCATCTTTCAACTTCTCGATCTGAATACTCAGGTTGCCCGAAGTAGCACTTGTTTTCTCTTTCAGAAAAACAAAATCCGCTTCAACCGAGCTTATAAGGATCGACATGATAGCCAGGCGCAACTGGGAATGAAGCAGGGGATCTAATTCTCTGAACATAAAGATGTTTTTTGATTTTTATTCGCCATATAGTTCATTATATGGCCGGGGATGATAAGCAAAATTGTAAACAAGAGTGCAAAAATAAGAATCTGATCTATTCCTCTTACCCAAAACAGGGTGAAACTTAGCAAAATGCCAATGAACCCGGGTATATAACAAACCTTCATATTCAGAATCAGTCCCGTAATGGCGATGCCGATACTGATGAGGAGCGCTTCGATAAACAAAATATTGGAGGGCATCAAAAATGCTACTATCGGGGTTATGGTAGCGGTAATACCTATCACCATCCACACTTTACCTATTATCTTATCGATTACTGTTACCACTTTGTGGGGTTGATGGCGCATCATTAAATACATGGTTGGCCACCCAATCAGCGGCAGTACCCACCATCCCCACAACACCAACTGACTATGGGTATATTCCCATCCGAAATAAACACCCAGCGATACAATTACCGTGAGGTAACCCCATAGCAACTGTGTATTACCTACCCCTTTGTGAATGTATTCGCGGGTTTCCTGAATCATCATGGCGATAATGGCCAGACTCTCTTTCTCATTCATTTTTAGCTTTTCCATAACATAGATAAATTATAAACAGGTTTATTTTATAAACTAAATACGGATAAAAGAAGCAAAAGAGTATCCGTTTCTCTTTTGCTGCATCAAATATAAACAAGTTTATTTTATAAACCAATATAATTCTGTTATTCTTCAACAAAATATTCAGTGATTTTTTTTGAGTGAAGTTTCTATTATTTTTTCAAGTTAAACCGGTCGCGTAGCGATTGCAGTAATCCGGTGC
>JAVVPN010000120.1:0-6942 GCA_036655755.1 Bacteroidales bacterium
TTATTTACCGATCTCTTCCTGCAATACCCCTTTTACGATGCTATGGTCGCGCAAATCGTTACGCAGCTTATACGAACCATCCTTACCGATCAGTACATACGCCGGAATGCCGTCGATATCGAACTGCTTGTAGAGTTTTTCCCATTGTGCGTCGCTTACGCGGTAATGAATCCCTTTGATGTCCGGCACCAACTTATTCCACAGACCGACCGGCGAAGTTTCCCCTGTGATATATACGAATGCAATATCGTCATCGTTAAAATCAGCCTTCATCGGTTCGTTTGCTTTCAGCGCAGATCGACACGGAGCGCACCACGTCGCCCAGAAGTCCACCAATACCACTTTTCCCTTATGCTCCGCAATGATCGCATCAAATAGCTTCTCATCCGTTACCTTCGGTGTTTCACGTACGATAAATCCGGTTTTTCCTTTATTCGCCTCCATCTGTTTCCGATGCTCTTCCTGTATCAATGTCAACGTCTGCATATAAAACGGATCAGCGATGGCATTCAGCGTATTTTTCTCGTCGGTGGTGAGCGCCTCTTGGTTTTCTGCCTTTTTCAGAATGGGAAATCCTAAAATCAGGTTTTCCATAAACGCATCCTTTTTACCCTCGAACAGATAAGGATGCTCCTGATATAAAGCGAAGAACAACATCCCAAAATCCGATGCATAAAATAGTCGGGAAGAATTCAGATTGATATCCTTCAGTTCTTTTACGATCTCATCACGCGATATCGTGATCGGTTTATAATCCGATATATCGTTCGGGTTGAGATCATGGATATAAGTATATGCATTCTTGAGGATGGCAGGAGCAAACGCAACCTGATAAGCCTGCGACAGCACAAGCGTGTTTTCGAGTATGTCGCGTTGAAGCGGCGAAAGCGTCTTATCCTCCGCGATAGCCTGTGTTATACGCCCCGCCTCATTACGTATGTAATCCAGGTATTGCGTTTTATTCATCGCGCTTATCGTATCGAAGAATGCGCGCGACGGTTCTAATCTTTTCCCTTCCCGCCAGGCATAGCTGTTTCGATATTCGCTAAACGCTCCGTACCCGTTGTCTAAATACACGGTACGTCGATTCCCCTCCTGTTTATTATAGCGTGCCCACTGATGACTCATTGCATTGAGGTCTATCCAAACGGTAGTTTCCGAACCACCCTCTACATAAGCGGCTGTACTCACAATGCCATTGTGTATGATAAAAAGGGCGGGGCCGTATTGATTGAACGTGAATTCGTATGTGCCATCGGGCTGTGCGGTTGCCTGCGGTTCGAGTTCATCCCCGAGCAACTCCGGATACACATAAGCGGTCATCTCTTCCGGGAAATACCCGGGACGGTATCCCAACATTTTAACCTTCACCCGGGTTTCGCCCGCAGTTAGTTTCGTCGGCACTGCTTCGGCTTTCGAAATATCCTCATTTCTGATTTCAGCAGGTATTTCCGATAGCAAATCCCTTTTTTCGTCCGGCTTCAGTTGGATGCCGTAAATTTTGAAACAATCGGCGCAATCGCTCTCTATAAAATCGAATTGCTTCGTATTGCGGGGCAGCGGCGGGAATTTCAGTACGAATGACGCTTCCCCCGATTCGGGCATCCAGAAATTTTCGTGTAGCTTGATATGTTCGCTCCCGTTAATAATGTATTTCTTCCCGTCGGCCTGCAGATAAGTAGCCGAATCGACCCGTATCCAGTTGTTCGGTCGATAGAAAGCATCCACATACAACAGCGTAGCCGTATCGTTTATTATTACCTTACTGAACTCGAACGTATGGGTATTGCGCACGCTAAAATCCGGTTTCTCCACAACGATATCTTGTCGGTTGCATCCGACGGATAATAACAATGCTGCGCCCACGCCGGCCCGGGCAATCGATTTTAATATCATGATATGATTTATTTAAAGTATAGTTTATTTCTCTATCCTGATCCGCGCATCCACCGCGATTACCGAGTCTTTTCGCCCCAGCAGCGGATTGATGTCGAGCTCCTTGATCTCCGTTGCGAATCGCAGCAGCGACGATAGCCGCACGATGATCTCGGCATACTGCTGTTCGTCGATACCCTCCTGTCCACGCGTGCCGTGAATAATCTTATACGCCCGTATCGAGCGGATCATCGATTCCGCCTCATGCATCGAAAGCGGAGCCAGCCCCGAAGCCACATCCTTGAGCACCTCCACGAAGATACCCCCCAGTCCGCATAAAATCACATGGCCGAAACGCGGTTCATACTTCGCGCCGATAAACAGCTCCGTGCCCTTCAGCATCGGCTGTATCATCACCCCCGTAGCCTCCGGCAGTTTCATCAGTCGCTCGAACTCGAAAGCCAGATGCTGCTCGCTCCGTATATTCAATACCACGCCACCTATATCCGATTTATGGATCGGGCCGACCACCTTCGCAACGATCGGAAATCCCCACTCGCCGGCCTTCGCCAGAATAGCGTTTTTATCGTCGGATACGAACTCGTCCACCATCGGAATCTGCGCACAGTCAAAAATCTCCTTCACCACTTCGTGCGATACATAGCCGTCGCCTTCTACCCCCTCAATAATCTTGCGCAGTCGCGGCACATCCACTCCCGACAGATCCGGCCCTTCGTTTGTCGGCTTCGAAGCATTGCAGATACGCGCAATCGCGGTAGCCAGCGTTACCTCGTCGGCAAAATTCACATTCCCCTTCGCCAAAAAACTCTTCACCTCTTCGCCCGCCGTCACGATCGACGGCAACACGGGGAAGATCGGCTTCGACGATTCGCGAATCTTCTCGTCGAGCACCTTATAAGCGTCATACACCTGCACCAGCCCGGGGCTTCCGAAAATCACCGCTATCCCATCGATATTGTCGAACCGCTTTTCGCAGAAATCGAGGCATACCGCCAGCTGTTCGGGCGTACCCGTAGCCAGAATATCGATCGGGTTCGCCGTCGAAGAGCCCGCGTACAGATGCCCTTTGAGTTCTTCCGCGATTGGCCCACGCAAGTCGGGCACCGCCAGTCCCCCCTTCGACAAAGCATCCGTCAGCATCACCGCCGGTCCCCCCGCATGGGTGATGATCGCGATATTTTTCCCCTTGATCTCCTTCAGCGTAAACAGCGACCCCACCGTAGTAAGCTCCTCGCGGCTGAAACATCGTACGATGCCCGCCTTTCGGAAGAGCGCCTCCACCGCCAGATCGGAACTGGCAATCGCACCCGTATGCGAGCTTGCCGCACGCGCACCCGAATCGGACGATCCAGATTTGATGGCAGCGATGCGACACCCCTTGCGAATGAGCGAAGCCGCATGCATCAGCAACTTATCCGGGTCTTTGATATTTTCAATGTAGAGTAGTTTTATCCGTGAGTCTTTATCCGGATCGAAATTCCGGTCCATATATTCCAGCACATCTTCCACACCGATCTGCGTGGCATTTCCCACCGACCAAACCGAATTAAACCGAAGCCCCTTGGCAAAAGCCGATTCGAGGATATACACCACCGTAGCGCCCGAACTTGAAATCAGGTCGGCCCCTTTCGGATCGAAAGCGGGTATCGGCAGGGTAAACACACTGTGGTGATTGCGGTTCATCAGTCCGATACAGTTCGGCCCGATCAATGCCGCGCCATACTTCTTACATGTATCGGCAATCTGCTGTTCGAAGAGTTTCCCCTCCTCCGTTTCTTCCGAAAATCCGGCCGACAGGATGATAAACGCCTTCACTCCCTTTTGAGCTGCCAGCGTCTCTACCGCCGCCGGACAAGCGGCTGCCGGAATAGCCAGAATGGCCAGATCAGCCTCGGGCGCTTCTTCCACCGACGGGTAACAGCGTATTCCCTGCACCTCCTTTTCCTTCGGATTGACGGCATACAATTTTCCCTTGAAATCTCCCTGCTGCAAGTTCCGAATCACCTTTCCGCCCGGTTTGCGGATGTTGTCGGAGCCGCCTACGATTAGAATCGAGGCGGGATTAAGTAGTTGATGGTTAATCATAGTATGGAATATTTATACAATAAATGTAAAGAAATATTTTGTAAAACGGGGATGTTGGTGAGTTTTTGTTTTTATCTACCGATAAAAGGGAAGAGTTTGGATATTTTGTCAATTATAATTGACAAAATAATTTGTATCAAAGTTCTTACCGGACAACGACGTGTAGGAAAAAGTTATATTTTGATGCAGTTGGTCGACGAAATTATCCGCAAAAATCCGAATGCCAATATTATTTATGTTGATAAAGAATTGCAGGAATTCTCGGATATTCGTACTTCGACACAGCTCTATTCCTTTGTAGAAGAAAATTTGAAAGAAGGAGCAAATTATCTGCTGATCGACGAGGTGCAGGAAATCGAATCGTTCGAATTGGCTCTTCGCAGCCTTTTGAACGAACAGAAATGCGATATTTATTGTACCGGAAGTAATGCAAAGATGTTTTCGGGCGAATTGGCCACTACCCTCGGTGGCCGTTATATCGAATTTCCGATCTATTCATTGGGATATGCCGAATTTATACGGTTTAACCAAATAGACGATTCGAATGAAAGTCTGCGCAAATACCTTATTCTGGGTGGCATGCCCTATTTGGTCCATTTGGGGCTCGATCAAGATGTTACGTTCGAATATTTGAAAAGTATTTACTCTACTATTCTGCTGCGCGATGTGGTTTCGCGCGAATCGATTCGTAACGTCTCTTTTCTCGAAAATCTGGTTGCCTTTCTAGCCGATAATACCGGTAGTTTGTTTTCTGCACAAAACATAAGCAAATACCTCAAATCACAACAAATCAATCTCCCTACACAAACGATTCTCAACTATTTGCGAGCATTAGGTAACTCGTATTTCATCTATAAGGTTCCACGTGCAGATGTAAAAGGAATGAAGATTTTCGAAGTGGGAGAAAAATATTATTTCGAAGATCTCGGCTTGCGAAATGCGATTCGTCGTTTCGATTTCCGCTCGGATGTCAATAAGCTGATGGAGAATGTGGTATATATGGAGCTTAAAAGACGCGGTTACGACGTGTATGTAGGTAAAATGGGTGATAAGGAGATCGACTTCGTTGCTGAGAAAGGTGAAAACCGTATCTATGTGCAGGTAGCCTATATGCTGACCGATCAGGCTACCATCGACCGCGAATTTGGCAATCTGTTGGAGCTTTCCGATCATTACCCCAAATACGTCGTTACAATGGACGAGCTACCGGTAGGTGGCAATTACCAAGGGGTTCGGCAGATTCATCTGCGGGAGTTTTTGATGATGAACCTCTCGTAACGCGTCTGCGTTATTTTTCTGTAACCAATTTTCAACCCTATGAAAACGAAAATTCTTTCCGTACGGCAGCCGTATGCCGGTTTGTTATGCTTAGGTCTGAAGCCTGAGGAGTATCGTAGTTGGAAAACCGATTTCAGAGGAAAGCTTCTGATTCACTCTACCGCTAAGGCCGATGAAGAGTTGCGCTTTAAAGACCTCGATCCGGACGAGCAAAAAGATATCCTTGAAGTGGTAAAAGACCCCGCCGTTTTCGACCGTGCCATGAGCCTCCATTCGGCCATCATCGGCAGTGTGGATGTGGTGGATTGCGAAATGCTCGGTGAAGGCGACTATGCGTGGGTAGTGGAGAATCCGGTTCTCTTTGACCACCCGATCGAGGGTATCAAAGGTAAACTCGGACTTTGGGACTATGATTTGCCGAAGGGCTGGGAGTAGAAATAGCGATTGTTTATATGTGAATGGGGTTTCCTGCATTACCTCTTCGTGATTGCTTGGCACCTCTTTTTCCCGTCCGTGGGCGCGTCCCGCTCCGTACGCGCCCGCGTCCCGATCGGGACGTGCGCCTGTACGGGCCGGAACGCGCCCGCGGACGTAGAGGGACGCGATTTTGAAAAGGGAAAGGAGTAGGCGCTCCTTTTCGTTGGAAAAGGGAGCTAAAGTTTTTGAGGAGGGGATAGAATGGTATTCTGAATAGGTTGGGGTTGAGGGATGGTTTGGGAGGTATTGATTTGAGGAACTCATCCAAGTTTGCTTGATTTATCAGAAACGATAAATCAAGCGATTTTATGCTTTAAAGTATATTTAATCAGTTCGTTATTTATTTTGCTTGTTTGTAAATTGATAAAAGCGATAAAAATATTTTGGAATTTTAAATATTAATTTTAATTTGCTTAAAAATTTCAAATACTATGAGAATATTGTTAAAATGCACTCCAAATACCCAAACAATTCCTTTTGATTATCAGCAGAAAATGATTGGTGTTCTTCATAAATGGTTGGGAGAAAACCAACTTCATGATAAAATATCCTTGTATTCTTTTTCTTGGCTTCAAAAATTGATACCCAATAAGGTGGGTTTCGATTGTCCAAAAGGGACATTCTTTTTTATTAGTTTTTTCGAGGAAGATTATCTAAAAAAACTGATTGACTCTATCCTTAAAGATCCCGACATGTTTTGCGGAATACAAGTGGCGGAAATACAAATGGTGAATACCCCCCAGTTTGGTGAGGAAGAACGGTTTTCTTTGGCATCTCCAGTTCTGATTAAGCAGAATATTGACGGGAATATTAAGTTCTATACTTATGAGAATCCTGAAAGTAATCGGATTTTGACAGAGACTATTCTGCATAAGATGGAAAAAGCGGGCTTAGATCCGGACGCAACATTAAGAATAGAATTCGATTTGTCTTATCCGAAAAAGAAAACCAAGTTGGTAACACTACACGGAGTTAAGAATAAAACCAATATTTGTCCGGTAAAAGTGAGTGCGAAACCCGAAACCCTCCGTTTTATATGGAACGTAGGATTGGGTAATTCAACAGGGAGTTCATTTGGAGCGCTTAATTAAAACTTAAATGTATGTATATCGTCAAATACCATGGAAAA
The DNA here is from genome assembly GCA_036655755.1 of Bacteroidales bacterium. Taxonomy (GTDB): domain Bacteria; phylum Bacteroidota; class Bacteroidia; order Bacteroidales; family JAUNSR01; genus JAUNSR01. The sequence goes on from JAVVPN010000120.1 coordinate 6,866, forward strand.
TTCGGTTTCATAAAACCGTGGACAGCTGTTCGTGACGCGAGTGGAGGAGAAACCTTCAGTCAGCAGTTTCTTACCCC
>JAVVPN010000121.1:0-6926 GCA_036655755.1 Bacteroidales bacterium
GAAAAATGCTCAATTGCATAGCGCAGCGACGTACGTGAAAGTTGCGTTGCGTATTGATCGAGAAAACCGGTCAGCACTTCTCGGTCGCGTTTTCCCACTTCGCGCAACATCCAGCCCACCGCTTTTCGGATCAGATCGTGAGGGTGCGCCATCAACCGCAAGGCTAGCGACAGGGTATCGTCATATTCGTCCTGACGGATAATGCGCCACGTTGCCACCATGGCGATACGCTGCTCCCACAAATTATCGCTTTCGACTAATTGGTAGAGAATCGCCCGATCGTGCGAGCAAAGCCAGTGACCAAGAATCTTGGGCGCCGACAAATCCACCAAATCCCAGTTGTTCGCCTTACGGGCATTCGCCAGATAACACGCTACGATCTGTTGCCGGGCAGCTTCGTCGCGTAATTTTTCATATTTCAATACCAGAATAAGGAATCCGCACAGACGCACTTCATGTACCGGATCATCAATAAGCCGCTCCACTTCGGTCAATGGCAATTGGTAAGCTTCTTTAGCCACTGCCCGCACTTGCGGTACGCGCACTCCCATAAAGCGGTCGCCCTCGCCATACTCACCCTTACCCGTTTTGAAGAAACGAGATAACACTGCCGCTTGCCGCTCGTCGGCAAAAACCTGAAGGGCCATCTTTACATCGGATGCATTCATTTATATATAATTTAATTTTTAACACTAAAGTATAAATGCGCCATTTAAACTTCATTTGGCACATCTTCCTCTTTTTTCCACCGATTCCTTTCTGAGGCAAAACTAAATATTTATTTTTAACCTTGTTAACCGATCATCACATTCTTATGGTTCTGAATTATATCTGGGTTGCATTCTTCCTTATCGCATTCGTGCTGGTTATTCTGCAAACCCTGTTTACGGGCAATCTGCCCATCTGGGGCGAAGTAGTAAACGCCACTTTTACCTCAGCCAAAACCGCATTCGAAATCTCACTCGGGCTCACCGGCGTGTTGTCGCTTTGGTTGGGACTAATGAAGGTGGGCGAAAAAGGGGGCGTGATCGAACTCTTTTCGCGCTTGGTAAGTCCGCTTTTTACCCGGCTCTTTCCCGGCATCCCGAAAGGACATCCCGCCATGGGATCCATTTTCATGAATCTGTCGGCAAATATGCTTGGGCTCGATAACGCGGCCACTCCCCTCGGTTTGAAAGCGATGCAGCAGATGCAGGAAATCAACAAAGAGAAAGATACCGCCTCCAATCCCATGATTATGTTTCTGGTGCTGAACACCTCGGGGCTGACGCTGGTTCCGATCGGTGTAATGATGTATCGGGCGCAGTTGGGAGCCGTAAATCCCTCCGACGTATTTCTGCCCATTCTGATCGCCACGTTTTTCTCCACCATCGCCGGCATCATCCTGTGTTGCATCAAACAGCGCATCCGGCTTTGGGATAAAGTGATTTTGGGAACCCTCGGAGGTTTGACCTTGCTCATATCGGGAATCATCTGGCTCTTCCACGGAATGGACGAAGCATCCATCTCGCTTTACTCCTCTTTCGTATCGAACGCCATTCTGCTGACAATCATCACGGGGTTCATCCTTGCGGGCGTGATCCGGAAAATCAACGTGTTCGAAACCTTTATTGAGGGAGCCAAAGAGGGATTTAAAACGGCAGTAATCATCATCCCGTATCTGGTAGCGATGTTGGTGGGGATCGCCGTATTCCGCGCATCGGGCGCGATGACGTTCCTTACCGACACCATCGCCTCTGCTTTCGAATGGATGGGCATTTCTACCGAATTCGTACAGGCATTGCCCACCGCCTTCATGAAGCCGCTCAGCGGAAGCGGAGCACGCGGCATGATGGTGGATACAATCAATACCTATGGGGTAGATTCGTTCGTGGGCCGGGTAGCCTCCACCATACAGGGTGCCACCGATACCACTTTCTACATCCTGGCCGTTTACTTCGGCAGCGTGGGCATCAGCAAAACACGCTATGCGGCAGGCGCCGGATTATTTGCCGACATGGTGGGAATAGTAGCCGCAATTTTGGCCGCTTATCTCTTTTTTGGCTAACTTTGAATAAGTAATTGATACTTTAAATACGTACGGATATGGCAATCAATTTTTATGCGGAACAAACCGCAATGCCTGCTTTTAAAAAGACAGAAACAAAAGAGTGGATCAAGCAAGTGGCTGCCGGGTATGGCAAAAAAGTGGGCGACGTTTCCTACATTTTTTGCGACGATGCCAAGATTCTGGAAGTAAACCAGCAATATCTGCAGCACGATTATTACACCGACATCATCACGTTCGACTATACCGAAGGGGATCGCATCGGTGGTGACCTGTTTATCAGCGTTGATACCGTTAAGAGCAATGCCGAACAATTCGGACAGACATTTGATAAAGAGTTGCACCGCGTGATCATTCACGGCATCCTTCATTTGTGCGGTATCGACGACCAAAGCCCCGAACAACGCGCCAACATGATCGAAAACGAAAACAAAGCGCTTGCCCTGATCGGCATGTAAACCCTCTTTATGAAAATACAATAGCAGAAAATGCTATTTCTTAGAGTTGCTATCTGAATACGGTCGGACCGATCAGATAGCAACTCTTTTTTCAATTGCAGATTTGAATAGATAAAAAAGACAAAAAAGGGAGCCTATAATACGCTTTAGATTTAAAAATTAAATAATAATAAAAACAGAATCCTGCTACAAGGATAGCAAGGGGGTTAAGTCATTGAAACTTATTGTATCTTTGTGGCTGCAAAAAAATAAACCAAGAGATAAAGATGGATTTTATATACGACGTAATTGTGGTAGGTGCCGGGCATGCTGGCTGTGAGGCTGCTTGTGCGGCAGCCAATCTGGGCTCTAAAACCTGCCTGATCACAATGGATATGAACAAGATCGGTCAGATGAGTTGCAATCCTGCTGTCGGCGGAATTGCAAAGGGGCAGATCGTGCGCGAAATCGACGCGCTTGGCGGACAGATGGGTATCGTAACGGACAAAACCTCTATCCAATTCCGGATGCTGAACCGATCGAAAGGGCCTGCCATGTGGAGCCCCCGCTCTCAGGCTGACCGCGCAAAGTTTATCGACGTCTGGAGAGGAATCGTTGAAAACACGCCCAACCTCGACATCTGGCAAGACACCGTGCAACGCCTCGTAATTGAGGATGGCGTGGTAAAAGGAGTCGTTACCGGTATGGAAGTGGAATTCCGCGCGAAAGCGGTAATCCTTACTTCGGGTACCTTTATGAACGGCCTGATGCACATCGGCCGCACCCAGATTGCGGGCGGACGTATCGCCGAGCCGGCATCCTACGGATTATCGGATCAGCTGAAAGAAGCAGGTATCACCGTTGGACGTATGAAAACCGGTACGCCGGTGCGTATCGACGGACGGAGCATCGACTTTTCGCTTGCCGAGAAACATGAGGGGGACAACGACTTCCATAAGTTCTCTTACCTGGATTATGAGATCCCGACTCTCGAGCAACGCGCTTGCTGGATGATCTACACCAATGAAGAGGTGCACGAAACATTGCGTCGCGGATTGCCCGATTCACCCCTCTACAACGGACAGATTCAGAGCATCGGCCCGCGCTATTGCCCGAGCATCGAAACGAAGATCGTTACCTTCCCCGATAAAATCCGCCACCAGCTCTTCCTGGAGCCGGAAGGCGAAACTACTCAGGAGTATTACCTGAACGGATTCTCATCGTCGTTGCCGCTCGACATTCAGCTGGAAGCACTGAAAAAAATCCCGGCATTGCGCGACGTGAAAATTTACCGTCCGGGGTATGCGATTGAATATGATTATTTCGATCCGACACAATTGAAACACTCGCTCGAAACAAAAGCCCTCAAAGGTTTGTTCTTCGCAGGACAGGTAAACGGTACTACAGGTTACGAAGAAGCGGGTGGCCAGGGACTGATGGCCGGTATCAACGCCCACCAGCTTGCTGAGGGGAAAGAACCGTTTGTACTGGGACGCGACGAAGCCTACATCGGCGTATTGATCGATGACCTGGTTACAAAAGGTGTGGATGAGCCGTACCGTATGTTTACTTCGCGCGCCGAATACCGCATCCTGCTTCGTCAGGACGATGCAGATATGCGCTTGACAGAAAAAGCATACGATTTGGGACTTGCTACAAAAGAGCGCTACGACTTGCTTCAGGAGAAGAAAGCACACCGCGACCGCATCATCAACTTCTGCCGCAGCTATTCGGTTCGTCCGGCATATGTAAACGAATCGCTCGAACAGTTGGGCACGACGCCATTGCGCGAGGGATGCAAATTGTTTAATCTGGTAGTTCGTCCGCAGCTTACATTACAACAAATCGCAGGCTTCATTCCTGCCCTTCAAAACGAACTCGACCAGATACCGAACCGCAAGGAAGAGATTATCGAGGCTGCCGAAATCGTAATGAAATACGAAGGGTATATCGAACGTGAGCGTATGATTGCCGAAAAGATTTCCCGTTTGGAGAATATCAACATTCAGGGCAAATTTGATTATAATTCGCTGAAGGCACTTTCGACAGAAGCTCGCCAAAAGCTGACAAAGATTAATCCGGAAACAATCGGACAAGCGTCACGAATTCCGGGAATTTCGCCGAGCGATATAAATATTTTATTAGTTTTGTTAGGAAGATAAACCAACACTTCATGATGTTTCACGTGAAACAATGCGAAGTATTACTTTAAACAGACAGTTTCAGAATCACATAAAAAGAAGATAAAAGTTATGGGTATCCAAGCTATTAAAGACAAAATCCGTGTTGTTCCTGATTTCCCTCAGAAAGGAATTTTATTCAGAGACCTGACAACGGTATTCAAAGATCCGAAGTGTCTGAACGACCTCTCTACCCTGATGACCGACACCTATAAAGGGAAAGGAATCACGAAAGTGGTAGGAATCGAGTCGCGCGGATTCATTATGGGCCCTGTCATGGCAAACAATCTTGGAGCAGGATTTGTTACATTACGTAAACCGGGCAAACTGCCTGCGGATACTTATCAGGCAAGCTACGAAAAAGAATACGGATTGGATACAATCGAAATTCACAAAGACGCACTGACAGAGGAAGACGTAGTTTTGATTCACGACGATTTGCTGGCAACCGGAGGCACGATGCTTGCGGCTTACGAATTGGTGAAACGATTCAATGTAAAAAAGATCTATATCAATTTTATCGTGGAATTGGAAGACCTAAACGGCCGCACACTCTTCCCTGAAGAGATCGAGGTTGAGTCATTGATTAAATACTGATCGGAATAATCCGGAATATGAATACGAAAGGGAGATGATTGCTTATTGAAAAAGTTATCATTTCCCTTTTTCAGATATATCGTAAAGAGGTGGCAAAAAAGGGGAAAATAAGAAATGTGCGGATTGATTATCTGAAAGAGAAGATTTCAATCATGCCGGATACGCCCGGAGTATACCAGTACTTCGACGAGGCGGGAGAAATCATCTATATCGGTAAAGCGAAGAATCTGAAACGACGGGTAAGCTCTTACTTTAATAAAGTGCATGATTCGAACCGCACCAACCGGCTTGTAAAGAATATTCACGAGCTAAAATACATCGTGGTGAATAGCGAAGAAGATGCGCTGAAACTTGAGAATTACATGATCAAGGCGCATCAGCCCCGCTACAACGTATTGCTTAAAGACGACAAGACTTATCCCTGGATTTGTATAAAGAACGAGCCCTTCCCCCGCGTTTTCATGACACGCAAAGTAGTGAAGGACGGATCGGCTTATTTCGGCCCTTATACCAATGTCAAAATGGTATATACACTGTTAGAGCTTTTCCGCGAAATCCATAAGATCCGAACCTGCTCGCTCAACTTGGCTCCTCCGCAGATACAGAAAGGCGACTATAAAGTGTGCCTGCAATACCACATAAAGAACTGCAAGGGACCGTGCCAAGGGTTTCAATCGGAAGAGGAATACAATAAGGACATACAGGAGATCAAGCAGATTTTGCGCGGAAATACGGCCGAACTGAGCGAATACCTCTATCAGGAGATGATGCGACTGGCCGAAAAACTGAAGTTCGAGGAAGCGGAGCAAGTAAAACATAAATACCGCCTGATTGAGAACTACCGCACCAAGACATCGATCGTTCAACCGGTACTCACCAACATGGATGTATATTCTTATCTCGAAGAGGAGAATGCGGCCTACATCAACTACTTCCATATTATTAAAGGGGCCGTAGTACAATCGTACACGTTCGAATACAAACGGCGCATCGACGACCCGAAAGAGGAGATTCTGGCATTGGGTATTGCCGAAATGCGCGAACGGTTTAACAGTCCTGCCAAAGAGATACTCGTACCGTTCCTGCCCGACATGGAACTGAGCGGAGTATCCTTTACGGTGCCGCAACGAGGCGATAAGAAAAAGCTACTCGACCTCTCGGACAAGAACCTGAAGCAATATCAGATTGACAAACTGAAACAGGCAGAGAAACTCAATCCGGAACAACGCAGTATGCGACTGCTGAAAGAGATTCAGAACGAGCTTGGGCTGCCCAAACCACCCCTGCAAATCGAGTGTTACGATAACTCGAATATCTCCGGGACGGATGCAGTGGCGGCATGTGTGGTATTCAAAAACGGAACCCCTTCGAAAAAAGACTACCGCAAGTATAACATAAAAACAGTAGAGGGCCCCGACGATTATGCGTCGATGAAAGAGGTGGTGCGCCGACGCTATACCCGCGCAATCGAAGAAGCGTTGCCCCTGCCCGACCTGATTCTGACCGATGGTGGAAAAGGACAGATGGAGGTGGTACGCCAGGTTGTAGAAGATGAACTGAAGCTGGACATTCCGATTGCGGGACTTGCCAAAGATAAACGACACCGTACATCGGAGGTATTGTTCGGATTCCCGCCAAAAGTGATCGGAATTAAACAACAGACCC
>JAVVPN010000122.1:0-6876 GCA_036655755.1 Bacteroidales bacterium
ACTGTAATCGGTATGATCCAGGCGTTCGATAAAATCCAGCAGGTAGGTGATATCAGCCCGACAGTAGTAGCAGGTGGTATGAAAGTGGCCTTGATTACAACCGTAGGTGGTTTGATCGTTGCTTTGATCCTTCAGTTGTTCTACAACTACCTTCTTGCTAAAGTTGAAAGCATCTTGAACGAAATGGAAGACTCTTCTATCTCTTTGCTTGACGCTATCATCAAATACAACCTTAAATTCAAAAAATAATTCGCAGACATGCAAAATATTAATAAATATAGTTCATGGATCCTTTACGGCCTGATGCTAGTTACAGTCGTTGTATTCGGCTTTTTCTACCTGGGCGGTAATGTAAATCCGGATGCAGAATACCTTGAGCCAAACTACACCGGCCTGGTATTGAATCTGGCTTATATTGTTGTAGTGATAGGGCTTGTTTGCACTATGCTATTTGCGCTATACCAGTTTGCAGTACAGTTGAAAGATCATCCGAAAGAAGCTTTCAAAACACTGCTTACTCTAGGAGCATTCGCTCTTCTTCTTGTTATTACTTGGGCTATGGGTAACGGCGAACCTTTGCATTTGCCGGCTTACGATGGTTCTGACAATACTTATTTCTGGTTGAAACTAACTGATATGTGGTTGTATTCTGCAGGTTTCCTTTTGGGTGCCTCTATTCTGGCAATCATCTCATTCAGCTTGATTAAAGTTTTAAGAAAATAATTATTCTGGAGTAACCTTCGGGTTACTCCGATAAACAATAAGTATTATGGCAAGAAAGAAAAGAAAAGTACCTCAAGTGAACTCCAGTTCAAGTGCGGATATCGCATTCTTGTTGCTTATCTTCTTCTTGATCACAACATCTATGGATACGGATAAAGGTCTGTTAAGACGTCTTCCGCCTCCAATTCCACCAGATCAGGAACAAAAAGATCAGGACGTGAAAATGCGTAACGTATTACAGGTTCTTATCAACAGTAACAATCAGTTGCTTGTTGGTGGCGAACCGATGAGCGTTGATGAACTAAGAGCTAAAGCAAAAGAATTTATCGCCAATAAAGAAGACTTACCGAATCTTCCTGAACGTTTCCCTACAGAAGTGGAATTCTTCGGAAGCTACCCGGTAACTAAATTCCACGTAATCTCATTGCAGAACGACCGTTCTACTGAATATCAGGCTTACATTGAAGTTCAGAATGAATTGGTTGCCGCTTACAACGAATTGCGTAACGAATTGGCGAAAGCGAAATTCAACAAACCTTTTGAAGAGTTAGGTGAAGAAGAGCAGAAAGCGATTCAGAAAATCTATCCTCAGAAGATTTCAGAAGCAGAACCTAAGAATTACGGAGGGAAAAAATAATGGGAAAATTTAATAAGAGCGGTGGCAGAGAGATGCCCGAACTGAATACTTCGTCGCTTCCTGACCTTATTTTTACACTGTTGTTCTTTTTCATGATCACTACAACGATGCGTGAAACTGAATTGAAAGTGGAATTCCGTGCTCCTCAGGCTACAGAACTTACCAAATTGGAAAAGAAATCTTTGGTTACTTATCTATACGTTGGTAAACCGACTGAGCAGTATCGTAAAAAACTGGGAACTGAAAGCCGTATCCAGATGAATGACAAATTCATCGAGGTATCTGAAGTCAGAGATTATATCTCTCAGGAAAGATCGAACATGAAAGAAGAAGACCAGGGTTACATGCAGGTTTCTTTGAAAGTAGACAAAGAAACGCAGATGGGTATCGTATCTGATATCAAACAAGCATTGCGTGACGCTCAGGCTTTGAAAATCAACTATTCAGCTGTTGAAAGAACAAAACAATAAATTGAGTAATCAATTTCGAACATAATGAAAAGAGGAGATGCCCAAAAGCATCTCCTCTTTTTGTATTATATACCCTCAAAGGACAGGCGACATCAACGCACCGGCACTACATTCGTAGCAGAGAGTTGATTCAGCAACCCCTCACAAGCATCTTCGAGCAGATCAAGTACGAGTTCGAATCCGTCGGCTCCGCTGTAATAGGGATCGGGAATGTAGTCGTAGGTGGGATGAATGCTATACTCTACCATGCGGCGAATCTTTTGCTCCGATTCCAGATCGGGAGCCATATCGCGCAGATCAGAATAGTTGCGATCGTCCATCGCGATGATCAAATCGAATGATTCAAAATCGGACGGGCGCACCGGACGCGAACGATGTGTCAACTCTAATCCGCGACGACGCGCATGCGCACGCATCCGGTGATCGGGCAACTCTCCCTGATGGCCGCCGTAGGTGCCGGCAGAATCGATCTCGATAAAATCAGACCATCCCTTCCGGTCGATCAGGTGCTCCATCATCCCGTGTGCGGTAGGCGACCGACAGATATTCCCCAGGCACACAAACAAAATCTTATACTTTTTCGAATCTTCCATATCGTATTCTATTTTATATATTTATCAGATCGGATCTACGTCATAATAAAACACCAGCGATTTGAACCGCTCATCCACCATCATTTCGTTGCGGGTGGAATACAACAACTCTTTGGCTCGCTGAATAGAGGCATCCAGTTCAACCTTCAGCACAATCTTTCGAATATACAGCGACTGTATACGCGCTACCGGAGGATTGTCGGGCCCCAGGATACGACTGCCAAATACGGCCCGCAGATGATCGGCATAACGTGTTGATAACTCATCGAGCACCTGCTCATTGCGGTGCTTCATGTAAATGTAAATCAGCCGGTAAAAAGGCGGATAATGAAACTGTTGCCGCTCCTTGATCTGCGCCTGATACATCCCGTCATAGTCATGATCAATCACCTGCTTTATCAGCGGATGGTCGGGCATCGAGGTTTGCAAAATCACCTCTCCCTGCTTACTGCGGCGCCCGGCCCGGCCGGATACCTGCGACATGATCTGATACGCACGCTCATGTGCCCTGAAGTCGGGGTAATTCATCATCGAATCGGCATTCAGAATCCCCACTATGCGCACATGATCGAAATCGAGCCCTTTCGAAATCATTTGCGTACCCACCAGCACATTGTTTTTTTGTTGTTGAAAACCATTGATGATATTTTCATATGCTTTTTTGGTACGGGTGGTATCAAAGTCCATCCGCGCTACTTTGGCTTCGGGAAATATTTCGGTGATCTCCTCTTCGATCTTCTCCGTACCGAAACCGCGGGTAAGCAACGAGGGGTTGCCACACGACGGACATACGGGCGGAATATTCATCGTATAGCCACAATAATGGCATGTCAGCTGCTTTTGTGATTTATGATAGGTAAGACTCACATCGCAATACTGGCACTTCGGTACCCACGCGCATAGCGCGCACTCGATCATCGGTGCGAATCCGCGCCGGTTCTGAAACAGAATCACCTGTTCCTTATCGGCCAGACTTTGATGAATCTTCTCGGCCAGCAACGGTGAGAAATGCGAAATCATCCGTTTTTTCCGTTTCAGCTCTTTTATATCGACCGCCTCGATGTGAGGCAATGCAATCTCTTCATGACGCTCGGTAAGCGGTACCAGCCCATATTTGCCTGCTGTGGCGTTATAATAGGTTTCGATGGCCGGAGTAGCAGTACCCAGCAACGTTTTGGCACCATGAAGCGAGGCCAAAACAAGGGCGACATTGCGCCCGTGATAACGAGGTGCCGGATCCTGTTGTTTATAAGTAGCTTCGTGCTCCTCATCGACAATTACCAATCCCAAGTCGCGGAACGGAAGAAATACGGAGGAGCGCACCCCCAACACAATTCGTATCTCATCTTTATTGAGCAGGTTGTTCCATATCTCCACCCGCTCACTGTCTGAAAACTTTGAATGATAGATGGCCAGCTTATCGCCGAATACACGCTGCAACCGTTCGGTAAGCTGGGTGGTAAGTGAGATTTCGGGCACCATGAACAAAACCTGACGCCCTTGCTTTACCACCTCTTCCATCAAATGGATATACACTTCGGTTTTTCCACTCGAAGTTACCCCGTGGAGCAATACGACCTGCTTTTCTCGGAATTGCTCATGAATCTGCGCATATGCCCGCTGCTGATGTTCGTTTAGCGGATAGATCGGTTGCGTGGAGATCACTTTGCGCTCTACGCGCGAGATCTCTTTTTTATACACCTCCATGATCTCTTTCGCCACCAGCCCGTTTAATACGGCAGGTGTCACATCTGCTTTTTCGAGCAATTCTTTTTTCGAAATTTCATCGGGAATGGCCCGTTGCAGGAAGTGGGTCAACTCCATGTATTTCATCAAAAGGGCCAATTGCTTTTTAGAGCGTCCCAACTCATCGAAAAGCGCACGCAGACGATCCTGATCGTCGCGGTTTATCAATAAGCGCACATAGGATTCGAGTTTGGGCCGATATGATTTTTTAAGCTCCTCGGAAATGAAGATTGCTTCTTTGTCGAGCAATGATTTTACAACCGTAAGGATATTGCGGATGCCGGTTTCTTTTTCCAGCTCCGCTACCGACATGCGCTCCTTGTTTGAGAGTTGGGCGATTACTTGCAGTTCGCGCTCTTTCAACCGATCGTCGGGGTTTTCCTCGAAATCGTCGTTGAGCGAAACGAGCGTTTCACTCTCTATCTTCAAACCCGACGGCAACGCGGCCTTATACACCTCGCCGACACTACACATATAATATTGAGCCATCCACTCCCACAGTTTGAGCTGTGGATGACGCAGAATCGGGTTCGCATCCAGTATCGCATAAATATCTTTCGTTTCATAATCGCGGGGTTCCATCATATGTAGCGACACCACGATGGCCGTATAATATTTTTTGCGACCGAAGGGCACGATTACGCGCGAACCGGTATGAACCGAATCGAGCATTTCCGCCGGAATACGATAGGTAAAATAGCGGTTTACGGGTAACGGAAGGATAACATCTGCAAATTGTATCACGGGCTTACGTATAAATATCTGTAAAGATAAAAAAAGCCGTCGGTATCTGCCTTCAGATGCCAACGGCTTAATATATTAGGAATAAATTTTATTTAAAAATAGAAAGTCCCCCCTACGCGCCACATTTTTGTTTTCGAATCGAAATCACGTACGGTATTGGTCAGACCGATGTTATAGTTGACAAACACTTCAAGATGATTGAATAGTTCGACACCTCCGCCGATATTCAACTTCACATCCGTGCCTTTCGATTTAAAGCGCTCAATGTCGGTTACTTCGCCCAATGCAGCCCATACATCCGAAAAGTTATCATGGATTCGCGCACAAAGTTCAGGACCCGCATAGATAAATGGCTTAATCACCGGTAAACCTAATTTATACTTGATGTTGACCGGCAACGTCAGGTAATCGAGTTTATATTTTTTATCATGCATTCCCCAGTCTACTTCACTGGTCATGCGTGAGTAAAGCAAAGAAGCGTCTAACCCAAGGCCGATTACCGGCATCAGGAACTCTGCGGTAGGACCTACGAACCAACCGGTTGCGGTATTCGTTTTAATATCGCGAATATTCAGGTCGGTAAAATTCGCCCCCGCGCGTACCCCGAATTTAAGTTGCGCGCTTGCCGGCGTAGCCAGAAAGCATAAGCCACCTAAAGCCAGAATAGAAATCAGTTTTTTCATCTATATTTTATTTATTATTTAACATACAATTTAGTTGTGGCGCTCCATGCATCCCCCGGTTCTATCACTTGAAAACCGGTAACTTCGGGATCGAGCTTCAGATTAGGCGCATTAATAGCCCACGTCTGTGGCTCAGGACACATATACCCGGCATCTCCACCATTATTCCAGATCGTCCAGTGACGAAACTGCTCATCCACTTCATAAAATACTTTTACGCCGGTTGCAAGATTGGCGATAATGGCGCCATTAAATTCCTCCCCTTCAAGAAAAAACGGTTTATTGGTAAGCGCTTTTTCAACCGGCTTCCCGGTGGGAGCCATACCCGTATTGCGCAAGACAGCCAATTCGGCATCCAAAGGCAGAAAATCGCCTGTCGGAAGTGTACGTTCATTCAGATCCCACTCTTCCCCTGCCGTAAGCCACATTTTATATTCGCCCGGCTCTTTCTGGAAAGGAACATTGATCGGTGTATGGTATCCAACTCCTATCGGCATTTCGGTTTCGCTGTCATTTACGAACGTTACGGTTTGCTCTAACCCGTTTTCCGACAAAACGAAATTCATCCGACACTCGAATTCGTGAGGAAAATGCTCATAAATGGCATTATTGACGCGATTCGAAAAGAATGCCGCTTCCACCTCTACGTAATCTTCGCCCATAATTGTTTTGGTAACCACAAAAGGCTGCGATTTTATTATACCGTGATGATAGTTATGCTGAGCCGGTATGGTAATGGGGTATTGATACGTAATGCCGTTATAAGTATAAGTACCGTCTTCTATCCGGTTGGGCGGAAACAACAATGGCAATCCGAAAACGTGCGGACGTTGTCTGAAAGTTTCCATCTCGCCGGCGTCAGGTGTGCGAAGTATCTCTATCCCCTTCTCCTTCTGATATAACCTGACCACATTTGCACCGACCGAAGGGATCATAATCGCTTCATAACCTCCGGCTTCGAAAGCGACTGCTTCCATCCCATGGAAGTTGATTTTTTCTATCTTCATTTGAATGTAATCTATTTTTAACCCCAAAACGGATGCGACCTTGATCTATTTCAAGAACTTTTATTAACTCAAAGGTATTCATTTTTCGACAAATAGCAAAAAAGCATGTTAATAACAGATTACGGCCGGGTTCAATGCGGGATTCTTTCCAACAATCCGTCCAAGAGTTGAACAAAACAAATTTTTATATGTAATTTTGTAAAGAACAACTAGACATTTATTCCGAATGAAGGATTTCATCTTATCAAAACAAGAGAATGAAAAAGCGGTATT
>JAVVPN010000123.1:0-2022 GCA_036655755.1 Bacteroidales bacterium
ACGGCTATCCGTAAAAACAATATTGGACGCCTTAGCTAAGGCGTCCAATACTCTGAATCCGATATTATGACGGGTATATTCGTACTCTGCACCAATATTACCTAAGCCACAAATCAAATATTTCATACGAAATTATTTCTTAGCTGCTGCTGCCGCTGCTTTCGCACCACGAGCCGCACGAGTCAATTTAACTGCGCAAACTACTGCATTTTTAGCGTTAAGAAGTTCAAGGTTTTCGAATGCCAACTGACCAACCTGGATTGTTTTACCAAGACCTAGAGTTGTTACGTCGATAGTCAAGCGCTCAGGTACGTTAGCGTAAAGAGCTTTCACGCGCAATTTGCGGATTTCCAATGAAAGTTTACCCCCTTGTTTAACACCTTCTGCAAGTCCTTCCAATTTAACCGGCACTTCGATAGTGATAGCTTTTTCAGGGAAGATCTGAAGGAAGTCCATGTGAAGAACTTCGTCAGTTACCGGGTGGAACTGAAGATCCTGAACGATAGCGTTACAAGCCTGTCCGTCGATAGTCAATTCTACCATGAAGATATCCGGAGTGTAGATCAAGTTACGAACGTCTTCTTTTTTTACAGAGAAAGCGATCTCTTTTTCACCACCATAAAGGATAGCTGGGATGTTACCTGCTACGCGTACTGCTTTTGTAGCTTTTTTACCGATGTCAGCTCTTGACTGACCTGCTAATGCAAATGTTTTCATTTTGTTATTGTTTTGTGTTACTCAAAATTGAGGTTATGCCCCTTAATTTCCCATCACACGGAATCCTAAAAAGCGCCGCAAATATAATGATTTATTTTGGATTCTACCAACCTATAATCTGTTTGTTTCTCAATCCGTTAATCGGATGCTCTCTTTAGAGGGTGCGTAAGTGTTGTTAATACAATAAATTCTTGATTCAATTTTCGCTTTATTTGTTTTAAATGAATATTTTTGTGCCTTATTAAAATTCTTTATTCAAATGAAAAACAAAATATTGGTTACCGGCGGGACGGGGTTCATCGGTTCTCATACGGTTGTAGAATTGCAACAAGCGGGCTACGATGTAGTAATCGTAGATAACTTGTCGAACTCGAGTGCTGACGTAGTAGAGGGCATTGCTCGTATTACTGGTATTCGTCCTACATTCGCTCAGTTAGACTGTAACGATATGGAGGGTATGCGTAATTTATTTGCGCAAGAGAAAAATATAAGCGGAATTATTCATTTCGCAGCAAGCAAAGCTGTAGGTGAGTCGGTTGACAAACCAATGCTTTATTACCGCAATAACCTGGTTTCATTATTGAATATTATGGATCTGATGACCGAATTCAATGTGAAAGGTTTTGTATTTTCATCTTCTTGTACTGTTTATGGCGAGCCTGATGTTAATCCTGTAACGGAATCTGCAATTGTAAAACCGGCTCTAAGCCCGTATGGCAATACCAAACAGATTGCTGAAGAGATTATTCGTGACGCAAGCACAGCCGGTACTGTATATAAGAGCACTATTCTGCGCTATTTCAATCCGATCGGAGCGCATCCGTCGGCCGAAATCGGTGAACTTCCGAATGGCGTTCCTCAGAACTTATTGCCTTATGTAACACAAACGGCTATGGGCATCCGCAAAGAGCTAAGTGTTTACGGCGACGATTATAATACGCCCGACGGCTCTTGTATCCGCGACTATATCAATGTAGTGGATTTGGCAAAGGCACACGTAAAAGCGCTCGATCGTATGTTGAAAGACGATGCTGCAGAAAATGTAGAGATCTTCAACTTGGGTACCGGTCGTGGTGTTTCTGTGCTTGAACTGATCAATACATTCGAAAAAGTAACGGGCGTGAAAGTTCCTTACAAAATCGTAGGTCGTCGTGAAGGGGATATCGAAAAAGTATGGGGTGCTGTAGACAAAGCAAACAACGTATTGGGCTGGAAAGCTCAGGAAACGCTTGAAGATACACTTGCTACTGCATGGAAATGGCAGCTACGTCTGCGCGACAGAGGTTTGATGTAATAATTACTGCC
>JAVVPN010000123.1:2122-3314 GCA_036655755.1 Bacteroidales bacterium
TTCATTTATCGGTATCGGAAACAATTGGCGATAGCTTTCGATATTAAGAAGTTTTGTAGCCAGATTATTCCGTTTCAGAAAACCGAAATAAGAATTACTGCCTTTTAGCTCCTGTTGCCATACGCTTTGCAGTTGGTCAATAAAAGAAGCACTGGCATCATATTGCGTATTGCGCACATCGGCTACCTGACGCAGGTACATTCGGGCATATTCCGTGTTGCCACACTTGTAGGCACATTCGGCTGCAAGAAGTACTACCTCCGTATAAGGCATTACCGCGAAATAGGCATTCTTCTCAATTAAGTCTGAAAATACATTGTCATTGTTATTATCCGCGGGTAGTGGAAATAATATCTCAGTAGATTCTTGCGTCAATGCGCCTTGCCGACTACTGTTTATTTGGTAATGATTGTTTTCGATGATTTGCTGCAGTAAAGCAAAAGCCTCATTTACCTCCTCTTTTATCATATAGATGCGTGCCAAGTTAAACCGCGCGACATTTGCACTCGTGATAAAATAATCAGCGTCCGATGTAGCCGGATGTCCCGCACGTTCAGGCAACATCGGAATAAGCTCTTGTAAACCGAATTCAAATTTCGAGAGAAGAGTCTTTGGGTTTTCAAAAGGGATACATGTGAATGGATCTGACAGTTGCGTTACATCCGGGAGATTTCCCCAGAATGAAAGCATATCTGTGTAAAGCAGTGCTTCGAGATTATTACATAATAAATGGGTGAACTTGTCTTTTGTGTTTATTTTTCGAAGGGTACGTAAACGGCTTAACGAATTGAATCCGGTAATAAACGCTCTATCATTATTCCAATTGTAGGATTTTAATGAATGTTGTTCAAAATCGATCCAGATGTTTGCCCCAGTCGAAACATTCCAACAATTCGTATAGAAGGCCTCCATCGTGTGAAAATACGAGTAAGCCGACTGCATTGAATTCTGGATACCCATAATATAAGCCAAGCCTTGCGGGCTTATTATATAGTCGGCCGTTTGATTTCCTTCCTGAACAATCGTTATCGAGGCGCTTTTCTTTCCGAATGTAGAATATACTGTGATTTCCTGCGGCTTCATCATTCGATGCGAAGCCGGAGTTACTTCCAATACCAGTTGTTTAGGCTCGGTAGAAAGCGATTTGTGGATAGTCATATCCCCGCTTTCCCAAAAAATGATTGCTTCAGGG
>JAVVPN010000123.1:3414-6726 GCA_036655755.1 Bacteroidales bacterium
GCCGTAATCGAAAATTCAGAGGCTTCTTTGTCTGCATACTGCTGGATACCAAAAATCGAAAAAAGCTCGTTTTGTGCTTTCTTATTGGCTTCGGCAAAAGAGAGTTTCTCCTCTTTTATAAAAAATGCCACTCTCTCTTGTTTGATGTGTGTAAGCAGGTTTAGATAAACCGACTTTTTGTCAGACAAGTCTACCAAAGCGTTCAATACGATCGGGCCGGTTGAAAGTTCACCTTTTACTTCATTATAATAGTAACCCGATGCAGATAAACGTGCATAAGGCGAAACCAGTTTTAATTCACCCAAGTCAAAATACCCTTCATGGTTTTTGATGGTTGTTTTGAACATACGGCCGGTAGGAGTCAAGGTGGTATCCAATTCCTGTATATTGACTTCTGATCCGCTTACAAACGGCCCCTTTTCTACATTACCACGCAAAAGATAGTTTTTGGTGGATTCTTCCGGTATTTCCGGATCTTCTGGTATTTCCGGTTGGATAGGAGGGATTAGTTCTTGTTCTTTTGGATCTGAACAGCTGCTATAGCTTAGAGATAATGCTGTGAATGCATAAATAAAAGTTCGGGAATAAAGACTCATTCTAATTATTTTAAAATATCTGAACTACAAATATAATTATTTATCCAATATTTGTAATAATTAAATAATAAGAACCCATTCTTGTTTATTCCCAGTAACTAAGTTCTCTTAACTGCATATATTGAGGTATCCCGTTGATATAAAGAGTATGATGCCAATCAGTTTCAGATACATTATGATTGCTGTTTTTATTTCCAATAGATTACTTCACGCTTTTGCATGAACTGAGGTTCTCCGTTAAGAAACACATAACGCTCTGTCCAGTTTCCGTTATCGTCATAAATATACTTGCTGCTTGTTTCGGTGATGCTGCGAAAATTGCGCTCTTCCGGCTGTTGTTGTGTATTAGGGGTTGCTTTTGACTGGCGTTCGAACTCCTGCAGATCGGTTTCTGTAATATGGCATTTGGTTTCGTTCCCTTCCGCATCAAACCAATAGTTGGTAATTCGGCTTTTCACCGGCGACACATAGCGAATAGAGCTGATCTTACCATTCGGGGTATAACGATAGCTCTGGCTGGATTGTTGATTGTTTTGGCTGTCGAACGATATCATCTGAGTCTGACGTCCGTTTTGGTCATAAAAAAACAGATGTCTGAAGTTGGTGCGGCCGTCCGGAAAAAGGCATTTCTCCTCAGAGCATTTACCTTGAGCATTATAGCGGTATATCCAAATGTTATTACCGCTCCGATGAAGCGGCAGGGTTTCATGCGGATTTCTTAAATGATAAATAAGGTCGGTAATATTGTCTTTTTCATCATAGCGGGTGACGAGGGTGATTCTTCCCTCTTCGTCATAGTCATAAGTGATGCGCCCCGTTTTTCGGCGGTCGGCAAAATAACGCTGTTCTGTAAGGATTCCGTTTTTATTATATATGTTCTGGGTTTTGTTGTCGTCGGCGTCATCTGTGAAATAAGCGTGATACTCCAATGTTCGCCCCTCCCGGTCGAAAGAATAGGCCTCATCCACATATCCTTTAAACCAGAACGGATCGCTGTCTTCAGCGATTTCGCCCCAAATCGAATCCCCTTCCATTTGTATTTTCAGGTGATTTGTTTTTATGCTTCGTACCTCTCCTTTAAGATTTGCTTCCTCTTTGTTCAGCCATTGGGCATATCCTTCCGATACGAACAATAGCAGAAGGAGTGATGTAATTCCGATTATTTTTCGAACCATATTTATCGCAATACTGAGTTGTTTGTTGTTTTTGTATAGGCTTAAACGGTTTAAACGGCCGATTAGTTCTGCGGTTGGATGCATTTCTTATCTTTGCGCCAAATAGGTAGTATCTAAAAAACTTTCTTGTAAATGATAATAACGAGCCGCGCAAAACTCGAAGAGTGTACGCTTCATCTGGTGGGCAATAAGCTGCGGGAAGAGGGCGTTTCCTTCTCCAAAAGGCTTCCTTCGATCGATGCTGAAAACGAACAGAACCTGATGCATTATTTTTTCTCCTCTTTTCGTTATGAAGAGCTTTATACGCTTTATCATGAAACGGAGTTGATGTATAACGAAGTGTACGGGTATGTTTCGGCCATTTTTAATGATCCCACTACATTTCCGGAAGAATCGGCTCACCTGGCGCGCCATTTGTATCAGAAAAGCGTGCATCCAAAAGTACGCAAAGGCGAGTTTTATGTAGCTTATTTCGGCGACTGCGAGGTGGATGGCGAAAAGGTGAATGCGGTAGGTCTTTTTAAATCGGAAAATAAAGATACGTTTCTTAAAATTCATGCCAATGCCGATAGTTTTGAGATCGAGAGTCAGCAGGGCGTCAATATCAATAAGCTTGAAAAGGGATGTCTGATCTTCAATACGAAGCGAGATGAGGGGTATGTGGTGGCAATCGTAGATAATATCAATAAAAGCATGGAGGCGAAATACTGGACAGAAGATTTTCTTCATGTGCGCCGCCAGCGCAATGATTTTAATTCTACCACCGACATGCTTTCGTTGTTCAACGGATTTGTCGCCAACGAACTGCCAGCCGATTATAATAAGGTGGAGCAGGCCTTTATGCTTCGGAAGACACTCGATACGATAAAGAAAAGGAAGCAGGTGAATCTGCCTGATGTGGCAGAAGAGGTTTTTAATGATCCTGCTTTATTAGAGCGCTTTGAAAATTATCAAAAAGAATTTGCCCAACAGCATGAAATGCATATCCCGGAGGTATTTGAGGTATCCGAGCCGGCTTTGAAAAAGAAGGGAAAAGGCACGATGCAGGTGATCCGGCTCGACCGGAATTTCGACCTGCGCATTCATGGGGGAGAGCAGCAGATTGAGCGCGGTTATGATGAGGAGCGCGGTATGCATTATTATAAACTCTATTTCAAGGAAGAAAAGTAAGTGTAGCTTTCTTCTTTTGATAATACAAAAAGTCCATTGATTGTGACTCCTGTGGGAACTTCACAATCAATGGACTTTCTTTGTATCGTTTAATCAGTAGGTTATACTGCTTATATTATAGGATAACTACTTTTGAACCTGCAATTACATAAACGCCTGCCGGTAGGTTGATCAGGGTTGATCCTGCTTCAACTGTTGTTGTTTTAACCAACTGACCTGCAATTGTGTAGATGCTGATTGCTGTAGCTTCTGCTGCATTAATGATCACTCCACCTTTGGTAGTGCTGATCGTTAGGTTAGCGGCAGTTGCCTCGTTGATACCAGTTCCTGTATTTTCAACGATATCATCATTTGAGCGTGGGAAAATCTGA
>JAVVPN010000124.1:0-6695 GCA_036655755.1 Bacteroidales bacterium
GTTTAATATTAACGATTCGCCCGCTCAAACTGAGTCAACGGCAATGCAATCACGCGTTTGTTCTGACGGTCGATACCCAAAAAAGTACCGCGTGCCACCGATATTTTTTCCAATCGGCCCAAATCCTGCACCGCACTGTGATCTTGAATCACCTCACCGGTTGCCGGATCCAACTCTACCAAACGTGGAGCAGAAGCCTGTGAAACCAACAAACGGTTGTCAAAACAAACCACATCGAGTGGGGCCACCTTCATATCAAATGTAGCTACCGGCGAAATATTCTGTCCTGCCTGAACCTTACGCGGATCATATTTATAAATACGGCGTGAATTATCATGTGACGTATAAACAAATCCCTGCATATCCATATCACTACCATATACCTGCATCGATTCGCCCATGTAAATACTTTGCGCCATACGGGCAACATTGCAATAATTTTCTGCCACGATATCTTCTTCCGCATAGATATTCAGACGTTTCTTATCGCGTACGATCACACGGTCGCCTTTGGCAATCACTTCCATCCCATGCACAATCTGAGTCACCCCGTCGCCCCATGAGCCGGTACCGATTGCGGTAATAAACTCGAGTGTATTTGTATCAAATACATCCACGCGGCTACTTACGTTTACCACATACAATTTGCCGTTACCAACCGCAATACCCTTCGGCTGCCCGATGAAGGTTTGTTCGTTGCCGTTATAGCTCCATGTTTGAAGCGTACGCTCATGAGTCAACACGCCACCCTCTTCGGTAAATACTTCAACACTCCATGCATTGGTAGCATCGTTGAGTACATAAACGCGGTGATCATCGGCACATACATCTTTCGGGGAGAAAGTCTCAGCAGTTGCACCCGGCACATCTTCATAAGACAGATTAAAGTTAAGCGGTGTACCTTTACATACATCTTCGATCAAGTCGGTGTTTGAAGAGATATCCAAACCGCCGTCAATCGCATCCAATTCCGGATCTTCAATCACATAGCGCGATGTATGATATTTTTCATTTCCATACAATTTGCCATTTCGGCGTGTATGCATAAATCGACGAGAATATACCGGAAGCTCTTTCGAGATACACATTTCCGTATAGACTTTAACACACAAATCGTTGAAACCAAGTTTCCCGGGTACACATTCGTAAGTCATATTTCCACTATGTCCATACCCCATGGCATGGCCATATTCATGAAAAAAGGTGTGCGGATCGGCCGCATCATCAGCATAATGCCCCAAATATTGCCATTGAGCAATTCCATAGGTCACACCCCCACCTAGGCCGTTTACACCCGTTACATGTCCGAAGTTCAAGCGTCCGTCCTTTCTCATAAAACGCGGAATCAGCTCCTCGTGAGCAATCGCGTTCGTACCCTCATTGTCACGGAAATACTCACGCTCGGCAAAAGCGGCACGGAACTTTTCGGAAGAAAACATATATCCCATATTCATTGCAAAGGCAATCGCTTCACGACAATGAGCCGGCAATATCTTGTGAGACCATGAACCCGTCAAACTATATTTTCCAAAATCCACTTGCAAATTATAAGGCATCGTAGTAACCTTTACCCAGAACGGGTCGTCACACTCTGCTTTTACACTCATATCCACTTCCGACAGATACGGATTCTGCATAATCTGAATCAGCTTACCCGAACGTGTATGATAGAAAGCATTTTTTTTGACCGGAGGCAATACCTGATGAAACTCTGTAAATGGCGGAATCTCCTCAAATACGGCCAACAAAAACTCCTCTTCATATCCGTTAATGGTAGCCCAGACCTTCAAATCGGATACTTTTCGCGGAGAAAAAAAACGAAAGTGTAGCTCCTGTCCCTGGATACTCAGTTGAAGCGGCTCATTTGCACGCATCCCACGCAAGGTGGTATTATATAAAATATCGTCCGGTTCATCATCGGCAAGTAATGGTAACGAATTGTTAGCCGTGTAATCTGTCGCTTTAATACGGATCAGTCCCGAGGGGTCGGTATCTTTCTCATTTAATATACCCGAATCTGCCGACTTCGTAACATCCGAAAAAAACTGATCCTGACAAGAGCTAAGCACGGCAGAAAAGATCAGCGTTCCTAATAACCTTCTTGAAATCATAATGTAGTGTAGTGTAGATTTATAAATTGATAAAGCAACCCGGAATTCCTGATTGCTCGTTGCATGCGAAAGCAAAGTTAACGCAAAAAAATGTTTCAATTTTACCCCAATCTGCTACCCTTACCCCTCATCGTTTCTTTAAACTGAATCTAATTGTAACACTTTATCTGACAATTTTAGCAAACAAGCTGAATCTCTAAAATCTGTTATTTAATATTTAGTTAATAATTTATTCCCCACTTTCATTATTTATCCTCTATGAAAATTAACTTACTTAGATAAAAAAAATACAAAGTAGATTGCCTTTATCAAAATCAGTCCTAAAATAAAAAAGAAGGTTCTTTTTATTAATATTTATAGGAATCTCCTATTCCCTTTTTAGAGGCGATAAGATCATCTTTACACCAACTAGTTTAACCGGGGCTACCCGTTTCTCACAAAAACACGCCTATCTGTAGCGAATAGCAGACACTCTTCTTTAGATGATTGCTCCCGACGAACCCGGAGTTTCTTGGCGAGCAACGCATTGTTGGTCCGCGAGCAACCCAATGTTCGTCCGCGGACAACCGTTGGGTTCTTCGGGAGCGAACATTGGGTTGCTCGCGGACGGCGTTCAGGTTCGTCGCGAAGCAACAACAACAGGGGTATGAAAACACTACGCCGGAAGTATGCTTAAAGCACGCTTCCGGCGTTGGTTTGTTCATCCTCAAGTGGAAGAAAAAGGATGAACGGTGATTATCGAGAAAATGATTGCTTTCTGATTATTTGGGCAGATAAGAGGTCCAGTTATCATTCTGAGTAACACCCAGCCCGGTATTGATTTCATCTGCAGGGATCGGATAAAGAATCTGTCCGTCGGTTAGTTCTTTAGCTCCTCCGGCCACTTTGATCGTTTCACGGCGACGACGAACGTCATTCAGGCGATGGCCTTCCTGGAACAATTCACGGCGACGTTCATCAACTATAAAAGCTTTGATAGCATCCAGTTCTGTTGGAAGTTTGGCTACTGAGGTGATCGCAAGGTTACGTTTTGCTACCTCATACAAAGCGGCAGTAGCAGCAACAGCATTTCCCTGTTCAGCTTCGCATTCAGCCACAATCAGATACATCTCAGGTAAACGGATAACCGATACGTTGGCTACGTCGGCAGCATATTTTCCGCCTGTATAGTAACCGTTTTTATCATAAGTGGTCATTTTTGAGAAACGTACGTCTGTCGAATCATAAAGCGCAGCAAGATCATCTGAAATACCCAATCCATAGTTGTTATACAATGTATTCAATGAATTGGCTGAAAGATGATCGTCGCTCGACTTAGCGATTACGAAGATATCTTCGGGCGTACCCGAAACTTTATCAAACATCTCGTTATAAGCTGTTTCAGTAGTCGCTATGCGGTTTTCTTCTTCTATTTTGCCGATTGCCTCTTTTGCGAAAACTTTAGCGTCTGCATAGTTTCCTTTATACAAAGCGACACGGGCTTTCATCGCTGCGATGGCACGAGGATTCATATAGAACTGAGAATTAGCAATGGCAGAACCAACTTTCGCATAGTTTGTCGCAAACTCAAATTGCTCTGTTATATAAGCATAAGTTTCTTCAAGCGATGCCCGTTTTATTTTCTGGAAAACAGCGATCGGCTCTTCAACCAATACCACACCCGGCTCCTGCAGATTGTCCGCAGAGTAGGGTAGGGCAAAAAGATTGGTCAATGCGAAGGTTGCGTATCCACGTAGAGCGTATGCTTGCGAAAGACCACTATAAATTTTAGCGGAGTCTGATTTTGAGGTTACCGATGCCAATAGTTTGGGAGCGCTGTGTATAATGCGGGCAGAATGATCGATTACTTTATATCCTGCATTCCATACACTGGTCAGGTCGCTTGAAGTAGGCTGATACGTATAATCGAAAATGGCGCTCAGGTGATTGGTTGCATTCGCATTATATACGTTGTCGGTTGCCACATCGCCGATAGCGGTAAGATTACGGCCTATAAAACCGGCACTCCCCATTCGGTTGTACACTCCGCTCAAAACGGTACTGATATCTTCTACTTTCTGAATAACGACATCATCCCCGATTTGCTGGTGCGGATCAAGATTAAGGAAATCACTACCACAAGACGACAGCAGTGCTGTCATCGTGGTGGCAAGAAAAATATTTTTATAGTTAAGCATAACTTTTTACGTATTAAAGGTTAGAAAGACAGGTTTACACCAAATGTAAAGGTGCGTGGTACCGGATATGCCCAAGCCTGGAAACCATCAGCGCGTGTTTCCGGATCGAATCCGATGTAATCGGATGCTGTTACCGTAAACAAATTATCGGCATTCATATAGATGCGGGCATTTGTCAGGTGTAATTTACTGATCCATGCTTTCGGGAACGAATATCCTACCGACAGATTTTTCATACGCAGGTAAGATGCGTTCATCAGGAAGCGGGTTGAATGCTGGTTGGCATTGCTAGAGTTACCAAAAATAAATTCAGGCACATCGGTGATATCACCCGGCTGACGCCAAGCATTCTCATACACATAGTTCGATACCGGACCGTATTTATAGTGTCCTACCTGCATATCATAGTTAAATCCGCTGTTATACACTTTTCCTCCTACTTTATAAGAGAAGTCCATACCCAAATCGAATCCTTTATAGCTTACATTCACTCCGAATCCACCCAATAACTTAGGGTCGGCCGTACCTGCGATGCGCTTTCCGGCCTCGCTATAAGAATACGTTTTTTCGTTGCCTTCAGCACCTTTATACCACATCGGTTTTCCGTTTTCAGGATCTACTCCGGCATATTCGGCCATGTAGAATGTGTGGTATGCTTCACCCACCTTGCGGATAGTCGTCGTATTTTCGATCGGGTTGTCTGTATCCAGTTTTAGGATTTCATTCTTATTATGCGCAAGGTTCGCACTCAGATTTACGCCCCAATCTTTATTTTTGAATACGTTTACGTTGATTACCGCTTCGATACCACTGTTTTTCATTTCACCAAGATTCATCGGAATGCTGGTTAATCCGTTTGTAGCAGACAATGGCACATCAAAGATCATGTCTTTCGTTTTTTCAATGTAATAATCGAGCTCGA
Source organism: Bacteroidales bacterium (assembly GCA_036655755.1). Classification (GTDB taxonomy): domain Bacteria; phylum Bacteroidota; class Bacteroidia; order Bacteroidales; family JAUNSR01; genus JAUNSR01. The sequence continues at coordinate 5,211 of JAVVPN010000124.1, forward strand.
TATTTACACGATTGAAGAGCGACCAGTCTGTCCCGACATTGAATTTAGCGGCACGCTCCCATTTCAGGTTCGGATTGGCAACCTGTACAGGCACAGCACCCGGACGGCTTTCGTAATTGTAGCCGAATCCGTAAAGACCTTTGGCATCATACCAGCCGATATCCTGATTACCTACTGTACCATAACTTGCACGCAGCGTCAGGTTATTAAGCCATGATTTGCTTTCTTCCATAAAGGCCTCTTCCGAGATACGGTATTTTCCGCCAACTGAATAGAAAAGCCCCCACTGATTGTCCATACCAAAACGAGATGAACCGTCGTAACGTAAACTTCCGGATAGATAATATTTACCGGCGAAATCATAATTTACGTTTCCGAAATAAGAAGCCAGCGTTGATTCGTATTTGCGGGAATCGGCACTTACCGGAGTAGATGCATTACTTAATTCCGGTCCGGCATTCGACGGATAGTTATTGGCTGCTACAAAGATGCGGTTGCGTGTTTGTTTCTGAGCTTCCTGACCGATCAATGCGTTTACATTGTGGTTATTGAAAGACTGAATCCAGTTTACGGTATTGGTAATCGTCCAGGTAAACATCCGGTCGTTGTTTTTCATCCCCTGACGATTTACACTACTCCCCTGCGGATTCATCATCGACCATAGGAAAAACTCATTCAGATCAAACAGATTCAGTCCGGCACTTGTTTTTGCGGTAAATCCTTTACCCAAATTCAAGCTTACCCATGGATTTACGATTGCAACGGTTTGTTTCTGCTCACGCTTGTCACCTTCGGTTTTATCATTCATAGCCACCGGGTTATAAGAAGCACTCAGGTTGTATGAACCATCCGGATTATAAACCTGCTGATAAGGACGAAGGTCATAAACGGCAACGATAGGATTAGTGTACTGAGATTCTGACTGTGAGTTACGAATATCTGATACCGACGCGTTCGCCTGTACACCCCATGAAACCAACTTGCCGGTAGAGGCAAGGTTCATGCGGCCTGAATAACGACGCATACCTGTATTAATCAAAATACCTTCCTGATCGAAGAAGCCTCCACTTACAAAGTAGCTCAATCCGTCTTTACCACCCTGAACGTCGACGTTATACTCCTGATTCATACCCGTCTGCAATACTTGCTGCAACCAGTCTACGCTCTGAGTATTTTCATCGTAAGAACGCGCATTAAACAATGATTTCAATGCACCTTCCTGTGTATCAAATTTATCCGTAATCGTCACCCCGTTTTTGCGATAGGTATGCGATCCTTGTTTAAGCAATGCGCTCGACCAGATGTCGTTGTATTTATCCAAGTTTACCGTGCGGTAATTCGGGTCGAGGTTGGCGATCTTAGAGAAACCGGCTTTTGCCGAGAAGTTTACGCTGGGAACGCCTGTTTTTCCTTTTTTAGTGGTAACCACAATTACCCCGTTGGCCGCACGCGCTCCGTAGATTGAAGTTGCGGTAGCATCTTTCA
>JAVVPN010000125.1:0-6634 GCA_036655755.1 Bacteroidales bacterium
ATAAAATACAACAAATAACTCAGAGACAATACCCCTATCGATAAATATAAAAAAAACGGAAAAAACTTATGTTTAAAAAAACGCGGCAAGAAAAAAAGAGAGCCTACGGCTACCATCAGACAATACAAAAGTGCATACTTGAAATTCATAAAATTCACAAGAAGAGCATAAAGCAAAAAGGGTAATAACCCCCATGCCGGATTCATCCAATAACTAATTTTCTCTTTCCCTTTCATATAAACTCTTCTTGTTTTAAATCCATCCATTTTGCTAATTAAAAATTAGCATATCTAAACCTTTCGCACTTTCAATATCACGTTTATCAGCACCAATTAAACAAATTTTTTATTTAATACACTACTAAAACAAAAAAAATTATACTTTGTTCTTAACTTATTACATTTTCAGCATGATAAGAAGATCTTACCAGTGGCCCACTCTCTATATAACGAAATCCTTTCTGCAGTCCCGATTGCTTATACAACGCAAACTGCTCGGGAGAAATATAACTTTTCACCGGATAATGAACTCGTGTCGGCTGTAAATACTGCCCGATCGTAAGCACTTCACATCCTGCTTCCAAAAGATCTGCCATCGCTTGCTCCACCTCGTCGGTCGTTTCACCCAAGCCCACCATAATACCCGACTTGGCAATCTTCCCACTCGCCGCAATCTGTGCTATCACCTGTAAACTTATATCATAAGATGCCACACTCCGCACTTCCGGAGTAATGCGACGCACCGTTTCCAGATTATGGGCGACTACATCAACCTCCGTTTGCAATATCCGGTTAATCAAAGCTTTCTCGCCCCGAAAATCAGGAATCAAAGCTTCTATTTTAACCAAACCATTATATTCTTTAATCGTATCAATCACTTTTACCCAATGCCCCACGCCATAATCCGGCAAATCGTCCCGATCCACAGAGGTCAATACCACATGTTTTAACCCAAGCTCCTTTACAGCTTTGGCAATCCGCGCGGCCTCATCCTCATCCGGAGGCAACGGGCGTCCGGTACGCGTATTACAAAACTTACAAGAGCGAGTACAGATATCGCCCCCTATCATAAAAGTGGCCGTCCCTCTACTCCAGCATTCGCCCTGATTCGGACATTTTCCACTTTCACAAATCGTGTGCAAACCCTGCGTCTCCAACAATGCCGCCGTACGGCCGTATGTAACACTGTCACCCAATCGGATTTTAAGCCAATCAGGTTTCGATTGATGATTTTTCATGGTAGCGATATAAGATTGATATTATAAATTGGTTTTCAGATAGTCGGCCATCTTCCTATAAAGATGAAGGCTCGTATTTCCACCATTGATAAAGTGGTTTCTGTTTGTATACACATGCATATCAAACGGAATATCTTTCTGCACCAATGCCTCTGTAAACTCATAAGTATTCTGAGGATGCACATTGTCATCGGCACTACCGGTGATGATAAGCAATTTCCCTTTCAGGTTACCCGCACGCTCAAGCGCCGAAGCAGCCATATAACCCTCTTTATTTTCTTTCGGAGTGCGCATATAACGTTCCGTATAAACCGAATCATAAAACTTCCAGTCGGTTACCGGTGCTACCGCAATCCCCACTTTAAAGACATCTCCGCCCGTAAGCGCCATCAGCGTATTATAGCCGCCAAAGCTCCATCCCCAGATAGCCATCCGCGCTCCATCTACATAAGGCAATGTCGCCAGGTAGCGGGCCGCCGCAATCTGATCTTCCGATTCTTTTACACCCAATCGGCGATAAGTCTGTCGCTCAAACTCAGCTCCGCGCGCACCGGTTCCCCGGCCATCCACACAAGCTACCATAAATCCCTGCGAAGCCAAATACTGAGTCCAATCCATTCCCCAACGATCCAACACCTGTTGCGACCCCGGTCCACTATACTGCACCATCACAACCGGATATTTTTTCGATGCATTAAATCCGGCCGGCTTCATCAAATAACCATTCAATTTCTCACCCGTAGGAAGAGCGAATTGAAAGAACTCTTTTTTTGACAAAGTCGTATTTTGCAATCTGCGTTGCAAACCTTCATTTGTTTCAAGCACCCGCAATGTTTTCCCCTTATCATCTTTTACAGACACCTGCATCGGCGTTTCTGTATCTGTAAAGTAAAGCTGATAATAACGAAAGTTATCGCTAAAGTGAGCCTTATTCGTCCCCTTTTCAGCAGCTACCGGCAAAATCTGTCCTTTAGCATCCACTTTATATACCTCTCTACGCAACGGACTTTCTTTTGCCGCCTGAAAATAGAATGCTTTTGTTTTCGGATCATATCCATAGTAATCCGTCACATCCCAATCTCCTTTCGTCAGCTGGCGCATCAATGCCCCGCTCATTCCATATTGATAAAGATGGCGATATCCCGATTTTTCACTCATAAACGTAAAGAATTCAGGATAAAAATTGATCTGATCCATATTATCCGGATTCACATACGCGTCATTCTCATCCTGCAACACCACTTTACTCACCCCCGAACCCGGATTGGCAAAATGCAACCGGAACAGATTCTGATGGCGGTTGAAAGTCATAATTGCCAGTTTCGACGGATCCTGAGTAAAACGCACACGCGGAATATAATCCTGGTCATCCGCCTGCACTTTAATCTTCTTAGTTACCTTATTTTCGACGTGGAAGGTATGTACACTCACTTTTGAATTCTCCTCTCCTGCCACCGGATATTTATAAGAAAATTCGCCCGGATACAATTCATACTCTTTCAAATCAGGCGCCTGTCCACGGAAAAGCTGCATCGGATACTCTTTTACCCCCGACTCGTTAAATTTAATATAAGCCAGCGCACTATTATCGGGCGCCCAACTCATTGCCTGATTCATCGAAAATTCCTCTTCATACACCCAATCAGGCACCCCGTTAATCACCTCATTCTTTTTACCGTCTGTTGTGATTTGCGACTCCGTACCATAATCGAGTTTTTTCAGAAAAATATTATTATCCCGCACGAAAGCCACCATTCTGCCGTTCGGCGAAAACAACGGAGCCTGCTGCTTACCTTCCGAAAGCGACTTTACCAGGTTACGGCGGATTTCGAATGTATAATAACGAGCTTTATACGAACGACGATAAATAGATTCGGGATCAGTATAAATAAGCAATTGCGATTCATCCGGACTAAGTTCATATCCGGCAAATGCATCAAAAGTACATTCACGCGCCTTTGCCACATTAAACAAAGTATCTACCGGGCTCCCCGTTTTATACGAATACTTTACAATCATTCGGTTATTATCAGCCGGAGCCAGATAATGTTCTCCATCCAACAGAGAATGAAACTCTGGCACAGAGGCTGCCCGATATTCTCCTGTAACAATTTTTTTCAGATCCGGAGCCTGTGCGGCTTCAGCCGTTATACCAACTGCAAACAACAGCGTTAAAGCTATCCCTGTTTTCTTCATTTGTATATAATTTTTCTTTTTAACACTATTGAACAGACATATCATTTACATCCCTCTTACAGAGCATCTCTGCATGAGGTGATTTCACATAATTATATACCTGACTTTAATCTGTGATGAGAATGCAAATATAACATTTTCCATTTCGCCGATTGCAAAAAAAAGCGGCAACTCCCAACAGAGTGCCGCTTTATATCTTAAATTATCTTTCCTGTCCCTCTCCACGTTTTCGATCGCCATGCGCCGAACCTCGCCTCATCATTTCTCTACCGAAATTACTTTCGGCTATCTGCAACTTATAAAGCTTTTGAGGTGACAATATTTTTTCAAATTTATGATAATACGCATCATCCAAACGAGCTTCCTTAAGCTTCAGCTCATTCATCGCATGAGCCCCTTCTCGATATTCTTTATCACTAACCGCATCTCCTGCCGTCTGGATGCTTTTTATTTTACTTCGCACTTCACGATGTAATTTAAATTTCTCTTTCTGCAGTTCGTCATACAGCGGAAAAAATTTATTTGTTTCCTCTTGAGTCATGCCCACTTCCCGAATCAGATACGCGCGTTTTTGTTCAAAAAACTCAGCCATCCGGCCTTTTTGATTACCCTGTTGTTGCATCGGACACGTTTCCACCGCCATCAATGCAGCAGTCATAAAAAGAAACCCGAAACAAAAAAACACTATTTTTCTCCAATTACTCATACCAAACATTTTATTCTGCACCCGCATACAGGTATTCATATAAATCATAATCGCTCACAGAAGCATAAATCGCATCCTCCACCAGAGCCTGCTCTTCAGCCTGCTTTGCCTGAGCCAACCGCTCCTCGGTGGTAACAGGTCCGATAAAAACCCTAAACACCACGACAAAGGAGATAAACATAGCGGCCAAATACATCCAAGGCTTTACTTTCATCCATAAAGTCACCTTGGGAGCCAACGGTTTCTCTTCCTCAGGAAGGGCGTCAATCAGCGCATCCATCCGATTCGCAAAATCAGCGAAATACCCCTCCGGGACCCGCATTCCGGTTTGCCTTGTCCCAAAATCTTTTATTTCTTTTTCTTCTCGCATAAATCACTCATCCTTTCTGTTACTATGACATATTTATAAACCAATGGTTTAACCGCGCTCATTAAAAAATTCCTCAATTTTTTTCGCCGCGATATGATACGACGCTTTCAGCGCCCCGACCGATGTCCCCAATAATTCAGACATCTCCTCATATTTCATCTCGTCAAAATAACGCATATTAAATACTTGTCGCTGCTTATCGGGCAAAGTCAGAATTGCCTCCTGCAATAACGCCTGCAACTCATCACCATCAAAATAATCGTCGGCCTGCATCCCTTCAAGCAAAAAGGAGCCTTCCTCATCCGTACTAAGATGACGCTCATTGCGCTGCTTATTCAAAAACGTAATGCTTTCGTTTATCGCAATCCGGTAAAGCCATGTAGAAAGCTTGGCCTCCCCCCGAAACGACTCGATATTTTTCCATGCTTTCAGAAAAGTATTTTGCAATACATCATCGGCATCCTCATGAACCAGCACCATTTTTCGTATATGCCAATACAGACGCTCCTGAAACAGGACGATCAACTGCGAAAATGCCTGCCGCCGCGTATGCTCCTCTTGCAATCGGTGTATAATCTCCTCTTCACTATATTGCGTCATATAATCTGTATTCTAAAAAAAATTGTTGCATTTAGACCCCGCCGATCTATCTAAAGTTTAATTTTGATTCTTCAACTTTGCGTTAAAAAACTTATATGTTCCATAATAAGAAATCGCTTCACGCTGATTGCTATTCAACCGCACCGAGGCATTTCCACCCGGAAAAAGCTGAATAAAAACCTGATAGCGCTCATTTTTATCACGAATATCAAAACGGATATCCACCTGTTTTTTCTTTCGCTCAATCTTCATATTTTCGGCCGTCCCCTCAATATTGATACCCGCGTCCTCTCCATAACGCGAGCTATACGCTTTGCCAAAGAAAGGCAACCGAGCCTGCACCAACGAATCATTCACCTCCATAAAACCACTCGGATTAAAGCGATCGGTATTAGGAACAGAAGCACTCATTACACGGGTCACCTCTATCCGATACGCCTCACTTTTCGCCTGGTTATAAAGCGAATCAAGGAGATCCCCTTTCTCTTTGCCAAAAACAGAAAATTCGCTCATTCCGAAGATCAGCGAAAAAACGAATAATAATACGAATTGCCTACTCATAGTGTAAAGGTTTTTGATTTAACCCTTTAATTTACACGTTTCAAGATATAAAAACAAGAAGACGACATAAAATTACGCAGATAAGGAAGCGAACTAAGCAGATTCGGCAATTTACGGGGAGTAAGTCCGAACTTTATTTCATAATGCGGATTGATAAGCCAAAGTTGCCGCTCAATCACTTCATAGTCGCAACCTTTCGTAATCTGCTCAAAATGCTCCACCGTCACCCCGCAACGCTTAATATCGATCAGCTCATTCACACAATTCTCCGGCTCACCTACCCCCTCAAGCAATGCCCGATAAAGAGGCACCGGCAACAAATGAATAAACGGCAGACGCGACACCACCCTACTGCGACAAATTTGCTGATGACCTCCAAACGGCATCTGCCATGCCGGAAAACCGATAAACAAAATACCGTCCGGTCGCAAAAAGCGTTTAACATGATTCAGAAACTCCTTTTTCTTACCGATATGCTCAATCACATCATGAATAAGCATCACATCAAAACTTCCATCCAGTCCGTCCACCTCAAAAATATCGGCTGCCAACAATTGCGCCTCAGCCCCATTCTCCCGAAAAAAAGAGCGCGCATCCTCAATGCGCCGCTCTGAAATATCTATTCCGGTTACGACACAACCCTGTCGGGCAAACGGGAGCAAATTACCTCCGTCGCCGCATCCTACCTCCAGCACCCGCATACCGGGCCGGATTGAAATAAACTTATTTAAATATGGAATAAAATGTTTTTCACAACTAATCGCCAGCTCGTCGAAGTATTGAGCCCGATTGGAATGCCGTTCTTGCATAGTGATTAAATTAAGTATTCAGCAAATATATAAATTTAACCAATATTTGTCTTTAAAAACGACAACATACAACAAAAAAGGCGCCTGAAAAATCAAGCGCCTTTTGCGGTATGGACGGGACTCGAACCCGCGACCCCCTGCGTGACAGGCAGGTA
>JAVVPN010000126.1:0-6395 GCA_036655755.1 Bacteroidales bacterium
CGAACTGGTCCATGATACCGCAGTTTACACCGCAATAGTTGTGTTCTGTTTTCTGTCCAACCAATACTAGTTCTTTTTTGTCGAACCCAAGGTTGTAAAGTTCGTTCAATGCGTAAGCATAGGTGCTTTCAAGTGCAGCAGAAGATGACAAACCAGCTCCAAGAGGCACATCGCCCGAGAATACAGTGTCAAATCCTTCTACTTTACCACCACGTTTGATTAATTCGCGGCAAACACCAAAGATATAGCGAGCCCAGCTCTGAGCAGGGGCATCTTCTTCATTTAAGCCAAATTCGGCATAATCATTTAAATCGATAGAGAAAGCTCTTACTTTATCTGTTCCGTTTGGAAGGATAGCAGCAAGCATACCTTTGTCGATAGCACCCGGAAGTACGCAACCTCCGTTATAGTCTGTGTGTTCTCCGATCAGATTGATACGGCCCGGCGAAAAAAACAAAGCCGGTTCGTTCGAGAACAATTCGTTGAATTTTGATAATACAGCAGTTGATTCCATATCTAAAAAAAATGGTATTAAAAGGATATAAAATAAGCCTGAATATTACAGATTGCTCCCTATTCAGGCTTATTGATAATAGGATTAATATTTGATTATTCTACAGGAATATCTTTGTTTACATTTTTGCTTCCGATCAACGCGTAGTACAACATGTAAGCCATACCTGCGAAGATTACCCAGTAGCTTGTAAGGAATGATGTCATATCGGCAACCTGAGCCTGGATCAATGGAAGGATACCTCCACCGCAAACCATCACCATGAAGATACCTGACGCCATTGCAGTATATTTACCAAGACCTTCTACTGCAAGGTTGAAGATACCACCCCACATTACAGAAGTACAAAGACCGCAAAGAACAAGCAACATGATGTTTACAGGAACCTGAGCCAATCCGAAAGAGATGTCTGACTGGAATACCGGCATGCTCACAGTTGTTGTTGTTGGCAAATAGATTGCCATTGTTACGAAAACAAGTCCTAATGCTGATACGAAGGTAAGCATACCTTTACTGCTGATTTTCGCTCCTACAGAAGCTCCAACCAAACGACCGATCATCATAAGGAACCAGTATGTACCGATTACTGTACCGGCGATGGTAGGGTCGATGCCCAAACCGCCTGCTTCGCCTGCACTTGTCATAAATAAGTTTGCGATATTAGGAATACCAACTTCAATACCTACGTAAACGAAGATAGCGATGATACCCAGGATAAAGTGACGGAAAGAAAGAGCACTGTGTTTGTGTACTTCTTTTACTTTCTCTTCTTTCACCATATGAGGTTCTGGAATCTGCACAAAGAATAATACGATGAATGCAAGGGCGAAGATACCCATTGAAAGGAACAAAGCCGGGTTAGCGTCGTTGATAGTTGCTTTTGCAGCATCTCCCATCAAATAACCAACCAATACCGGTACGATTGTCGCTCCGATTGAGTTGATCGATCCACCGAACTGAATCAGCTGATTTCCTTTTTTGCCACCGCCTCCGAGTGTGTTCAACATCGGGTTAACTACGGTATTCAACATACACATAGAGAAACCGGCAACAAATGCTCCGATCAGATATACAACAAAACTTTCTACCTGGCCAGAAAGGAATGTGATTCCCACACCAACGAATCCTACAAGGATAGCAAGTAGCGCTGTTTTCTTATAACCGATTTTTGTTAGTAAAAGTCCGGCAGGAATACCCATGAAGGCGTATGCGATAAAGTTGGCAGCGTTACCCAACTGTGACATCAGGTTAGTTGCATTAAACTGATTCTTAACGATTACGCCCATCGGATTCTGTAGCCCTGTCACGAACGAGATCATGAAGAACAGTGCAATCATCATCGCAATTGGTAATGCGTAATTTTTCTTTTGTGTTGATTCCATCTTGATTTATGAATTAGAGTGATTGTTAATTTTGTGCTAATATAATAACATTTCTTTTATTCTGCACCAAACTGATAAATCGTTGTCTGAAGATAAGTTTCTTCCGGACGCAAAATAGCAGTTGGGAAATAAGGTTTGTTAGGGGTATCCGGGAAGCGTTGCGCTTCAAAACATACGGCGCTTCTTTCAGGATAAGTAGTATGGAACATACCTTCGAAACCATTCAACCAGTTACCTGTATAAAGCTGTAGTCCGGGTTCGGTAGTGAATACTTTCATCCAACGACCGCTTTGCGGCTCGCGGCATTCAGCTGCAAGTGTCAGTTCGCCCGGCTGTTTTTTATTGAGTACATAATTGTGGTCGTATCCTTTGCCATTGATTAACTGTGTGTCTTGTCCTTCGATACGTTCGCCGATGGTGTGCATCGAGCGGAAGTCGAAAGGAGTACCTGCCACGGCGCTGATTTCGCCGGTAGGGATACATGTTTCATCAATCGGTGTATAATGATCTGCGTGGATAACCAATTCGTGATTGATAATCGACGGTGATGGATTGTCGATTCCGGCAAGATTGAAAAATGCGTGATTCGTCAGGTTCACCAATGTTGCTTTATCGGTATTCGCTTCGTAATCGATCCGGAATTCATTGTTGTCAGAAAGATGATAGGTCATTCGGATGGTTAAATTACCCGGATATCCCTCTTCGCCATCTACAGATGTATAGTTGAGTTTTAATGTCTGTTCGTCGGTTTGCTCGGCATCCCATACTTTTACATTGAATCCTTTCAGACCGCCATGCAGGCTGTTGGGGCCGTTATTGATAGCAAGCTCATAGGTTTTACCGTCGAGCGAGAAGGTGCCACGGCAAATACGGTTGGCATAACGGCCAACTACAGTACCCAAATAGGGTTCCGGATTTGAAAGAAGCGCATCGATGGATCCGTGTCCTAATACGACATTCTTTACTACGCCGTTTTTATCGGGAGCCATGATGGCCATGACTGTCGCACCAAAATTAGAAATACAAAGTTCCATTCCGTTCTTGTTTTTCAGAACGAACAACTCTGTATTTTTACCCTCAATGTTTCGTGAAAAATGATCCGGATTTAATCCGCATGAATTTGTTTTAGAAAAAGTTTGAGTGCACATGTGATCTTTAAATTTGTGTTTTTGGAATTAGATAGCAATTAATTCGTGTGTAAAAGTAACACTTAACGTGAAATTTGAAACCCCCACCTATATGTTTTATAGCATAAAGAATGTAAAAAAGCCTCATAAATACACTTTATGAGGCTTTGCGGAAGGGATATTTAGTCTAAAATACCTTTTATTTTGTCTTCAAATGCTGTCAGTGCGGCTTTGGCTCCTTCACCCATGGCAACGATGATTTGTTTAAACGGAACAGTCGAAACATCTCCTGCGGCATAGATTCCGTTTGCGCTTGTGCGGCAGTGCTGATCAATCTTTATTTCTCCCTGAGGAGTAGTTTCAACCAACTCTTTCAGCAACTCGCTGTTTGGCGAAAGTCCGATCTGGATGAACACACCGTCCGTTTCAACTTGGTGATCGCTGCCCGATATCCGGTCGCGGTAACGTATGCCTGTTACTTTCGCTCCGTTGCCGCTCACTTCCTGCACGGCGGCATTGGTGATGACGGTAACGTTCGGAAGCGTTTTCAATTTTTCCTGTAGGAGTTGATCGCCTTTTAGCTGATCGGCAAATTCAATCAACGTAACGTGGGTTGCTATTGCCGAGAGGTCAATGGCGGCTTCGAGTCCCGAATTTCCGCCTCCTACCACTACGGTTCGTTTGTTTTTATATAAAGGACCGTCGCAGTGTGTGCAGAAAGCGATTCCTGTACCGATATAATCATTTTCACCCGGTACGTTTAGGCGTCGCCAGCTTGCTCCCGTAGCTACGATTAAAGCCGGAGCGCTTAGCCGTTCGCCAGCCGAGGTGATGATCGTTTTTTTGCCGTCGAGCGATTCAACCGATCGAACCCGGCGATTATCGAGGATGGTTACGGGATAATCAGACAGGTGATTCTTCAAATCGAGTCCTAACTGCTTTCCTGTGGTTTTAGATACTGAAATCAGGTTCTCAATGCCGGTTGTTTCTAACACCTGTCCGCCGATTGCTTCGGCAACGATTGCTACCGACAATCCTTTTCGGGCGCTGTAGATAGCGGCAGCGGAGCCGGCAGGGCCACCGCCCATTACCAAAACGTCGAAAGAATAGTTCTCGACGGTTTCGGTATTTGTACTTCCGTAACGTGCTTCCAGTTTCTCAAGAAGTTCACTCAGGGAACCGCGTCCCACATGAGCCAGCTCGTCGGATGCGAAAACAGAGGGCACCGCTTGTATATTGTGCGCCTCGGCTTCTTGCTGATTGATCGCTCCATCTATAATGGTGTGATGAATTGCGGGGTTCAGGATCGCCATGAGGTTCAGATTTTGAACAACATCCGGGCAATTGGTGCAACTGAGCGAGATATAGCTTGTAAGCTGAATGTCTCCTTGCAATCGTTCGATGCGTTTGCGGATCATGTTATCCGGGAAATTCTTTCCTTTTCCGTCGAGATTCAACAATAATAAGAGTAAGGTGCTGAATTCATGTCCCGATGGAATCGCCTTAAACAAGATATTTACGGGTTGATTGTCTTTTAACAGGGTAAATTCAAGGTTGTCACCTTCTTCTGTTTTTACATCCAGATGATCCGAACACTCGGCTACCTCGGTCAGAAACTGAACCAACTCTTGTTTTTGGGGATGGTTTGAAGCTACCCGTATCAGGAATGTATAAAAAGCGTTCAAACCCTGAAGCAGGGTTTGAACTTGTTGTTTTAATGCTTGGTCTAACATCAGCGTTTTGTTTTTAGATTTTTCCAACCAGGTCGATGCTTGGTTTCAATGTTTCGGCACCTTGTTTCCATTTAGCAGGGCAAACTTCGCCGTCGTGCGCAGCTACAAACTGAAGAGCCTGTAGGCGGCGTAGCAATTCGTCGGCATTACGGCCCACATTTCCGGCTACCACTTCGTATGCAACGATTTTTCCTTCCGGATTAACCACGAATGTTCCTCTTTCTGCCAATCCGGCTTCTTCAATCATCACATCGAATCCGCGTGCCAATACACCAGTCGGGTCGGCTAGCATCGGATACTGGATTTTACGGATTGTTTCGGATGTATCGTGCCAGGCTTTGTGTACGAAATGTGTATCGCATGATACTGAGTAGATTTCGCAACCTGCTTCCTGAAACTCGCTATATTTGTTGGCAAGATCTTCAAGTTCGGTCGGGCATACGAATGTAAAGTCGGCAGGGTAGAAGAAGAATACTGACCATTTGCCTAAAACATCTGCTTTGGAGATGTTTTTGAACTGATTGTTTACAAACGCTTGTGTGTTGAATTCAACGATTTCTTTTCCTATTAATGACATAACTGTATAATTTAAATTGTTTATTTTGTCAGGCGATTACCTGTTGTTTTTTGATTACGTTGCAAAGATAGAGGGTGTGGTAATATAAATCAAACAGATAAAATCTATACTATTATTTATAAAATCAATATAAGGATATGACGCTTCAACAAATGGAATACATTGTGGCTGTAAATAAGTACCGCCATTTTGTAACGGCCTCCGAGCAATGTGGTGTTACGCAGCCTACACTCAGCACGATGATTCAACGTCTGGAAGAAGAGTTGGGAACGAAGATCTTCGATCGGAGTAAACATCCTATAGAACCCACAGCCATGGGTATTCGCATTATTAAGCAGGCGGAAGTGGCGCTGTCCGAGATGCGCCGGATTCGGGAGTTGGTGGAAAGTGAAACCGCTACCCTCAGCGGGCCATTGCGGTTGGGTATTATTCCCACGTTGGCGCCTTATCTGGTGCCCGATATGATTCGCAATTTCCGAAAGGATTATCCGGAAATCGAATTGACGATCCATGAGATGCCAACCGCCCGGCTGGTAGAGGAGTTGAAGAAGGGAATGATTGATCTGATGATTGCGGCTACTCCGCTCGATCAGACTGATTTTCTTGAGATTCCGCTTTATTATGAAAAGTTCGTAGCTTATTTTGCCGATTCGCAAGCGTGTCCGCAAAACGCATTGGCGGCCGATCATATGCCTACCGATAATCTGTGGGTATTGCAGGAAGGGCATTGCCTGCGTGACCAGACCTTTAATTTCTGTAAGAATTACGGTGGTTTCAATAAGGCTTATGAAGCGGGTAGTATCGATACATTGGTACGTATTGTGGATAAAAACGGAGGGTATTCGGTAATACCTGAACTGCATATCCCATTTTTGTCAAAATCACAGCAGCAGCATGTACGCCAAATCAGTTCGCCGCCTGCCGTTCGTGAGGTGTCGATTGTGATTCGAAAGGATTTTATCAAGGAGCGCATGCTGAATGCGCTTGCCGACACGATCAAAAAAATTATCCCCGAAGAGATGCTTGACGCGCGGCTGAAGAAATTTGCGATCCGGTTATGAT
>JAVVPN010000127.1:0-6339 GCA_036655755.1 Bacteroidales bacterium
TAGGTTTGTGTGTAGCACATATTATCGGAATAGAAAAAAGGTTGCAAAAGAAATGATTTTAGTTTCTTTTGCAACCTTTTGTTCTTAAATCAAAAAGGCGTCTCTTAAAATAGGAACTCTTTTGAGTCCTTTCTTTTGGATCACCTCTTTGTTGTGTTCTATAAGGAATATTGATTATTCATTTACCTTAAGCGTATATACCATGGTGGCTTGTTGCGTATTCTTTCCGCCTTTCAGAGAGATTCCTCCCGGCAGGAAGTAATTGGATACGCGAATGATATTGTTGTAAGAATCTAATCCTACCGAGATCGGAACGATAGCGAGTGTAACGCTGTCTTGTTCAGTCAGGTCGGTTACTCCTTTTGAAGATTTTAGTTCTTCAGCCAGCGCCAATACCATTTTATTGATGTTGCCAAAATCATAACCGAAGTTTACTTTGGTTGTATCATCAGGTAATACTCCGATGAATGAAGTTTTGTTATCGGGCGTTTTGTTTTGCTCAAAGAACTCATTCATCTTACTCTTTTCAATCAACAACATGTATTTCGGCGGATTCTGTGAGAATATTTTTGTCGGCGAATAAGCCAGCATATTCAGATTCACTCCGTTCAGATACTGATTGGATGAGTTTTTGTCTGCATTCAGTGTGTCTATAATAGCGCCCACAGGTAATTTGATCTGAGTGAAATAACCTCCCGGCGATGTGATGAAGGTTGCTGAATCATTATTCATCAATTCGGGGTTTCCTCCCGGTTGAATCGGATTTTCAAGGCTATTGAGCTGTATCACGTCCGGAGTTACCTGAATGAAGGTAGAGCGGTTGCGGATAAAGGCGCTGTCTTTGCCTTGAGTTGTTGTCGTCGGGTGATAAGTACGGTAATGGAAAAAGATTTCCGTAGCCGCTATTTTCAGAATCGTACCGTTACCGAACGTATTTTTTAAATAAAGACCCGGGAATAATTTTTCGAAATTCTCCTGAGAGCTGAATGATGAAGGTTTATTGCGAAGTGCTTCTAAAAAGCGGTCGCTTAATTCCTGATCTAACACTACCTGTACGGTATCCAACTTACTTGTTGTCGGAGCCAATGGATCTCGGGCCGTATAACCGGTACTACCTAATTCTTTCAATGGCGAAATGTATGGCGTAAAGTCTACATTCGAATAGAAAGCATCGGTAGAACTTGGCAGTGGTTGAGATAATTCATAGGCCGTTACCGCCATCGGGGCGGTCGAATCGCCGATGAATGCCGAGTAGATAATGTTTAGCACGGCCGAATCAAGACGGTTGTAAAGAAGAGAGTCTCCTTTGCGTCCTAATTGGAAGGCCAGGGTGTCATTATCGTAAGCATTCAGTGTGAATCCTTTTCCGTAAAACTCGGCGGCATAGTCTGAGCGGATAGTTCCGTACAGATTGTCGTTGATCTCCCCTAAAAGAGGACTGGATGTACGGATATAAATCGAGTCAGCCAGAAATGTACTTGATTTAATGTTGAAAATAGCACTCTTAACAGTAAGGTTGTCGCCGTCGGGGCGGATCGTTGAACCAATGTTGGTTAATGTATCTTCACATGCACACAACAATACGCCGAACGCGAGCAAGAAAAATGAATTCAGTTTCATAAGCAGCAATTATTTGTTTGCCTCTTCCCACACAACATCATAGAAGTCGTTGTAGGCGTTGATGTAAGTATCCGGGTTCTGATAAGTCAGGAACGGTTTCTGGCAGTTCTGAGCAGCCTCAAGGATTTCCGGGTTGATGTTTTCGCTACCCTGGATCACTCCATCGCTGTATTTCATGGCCAATTTTGATAAATCGGCAAAACTAACCTGTTTGTTTTTGATTGCATCAATATCGCTTTGATCAATTCCGTCGAGCAAAAGTTTCTCGGAGAAGTTTTCCGGGAATGGCTGCGAGAAATCGTCATTGTAAGCAGAATAAACGATTTTCGAGTTGCGGAAAGACGGATCTTCGGCATAAGCTTTCTTGATGTAAAGAGGCGTAAGAGCAGTCATCCAGCCATGGCAATGGATAATATCCGGTACCCAACGTAGTTTTTTCACGGTTTCCATTACGCCGCGTACAAAGAATATGCTGCGCTCGTCATTATCTTCAAATTCTTTTCCCGCATCATCGGTTAATGTAGCTTTGCGCTGAAAGTAGTCTTCATTGTCAATGAAATAAACCTGCATACGTGCAGCCTGAATAGAAGCGACCTTAATAATCAACGGATGATCTGTATCATCGATAATCAGGTTCATACCCGACAAACGAATCACTTCGTGCAACTGGTTGCGTCGCTCGTTAATGTTTCCGTATTTCGGCATGAATGTTCTGATTTCACGTCCTCGTTCCTGGATCCCCTGAGGAAGGTAGCGGCTGATTGTCGAAATCTCGCTTTCCGGGAGATAAGGAGTGATTTCTGAAGTAATGTATAGTACCTTGGTGGCTTTCATCATGATTTTCCTCTTATGTCTCAATATTTTGTTTTGCAAAGATAATAAAAAAATTACGCTTCATTTCAATGTTTGAGTCCTTTAAAATAAAGAGCCGCTTTTCGGGAAATGTTTTTTAACTCAATTTGGGCGCTATTTTAAAGGTGGAAATTCCGATTCGTCATTTGAATCAACCGGAAGTGCGGTTTAAAATTTCGATTCCTAAGCGCTAATCGGGGTGTGTTATTTTTGCTTAATCTTTTATGGTTTGATATTTATTTACTTATTTTGCACCGATTTTCAGACCAGTGGATAAGCCCGCGTTATCATGGTTTTTTCCGGATTGGTCTTAATCGATGAAAGAATGAAGACGGTAAATAAAGTAGCTGATTTACAGCAGTTCGTTGCAGAAGCAAAAGCCCATGGAAAGAAAGTGGGTTTTGTGCCTACCATGGGAGCCTTACATGAAGGCCATCTGTGTTTGGTGAAAGAATGTAAGAAAGAGAATGATATTTGTGTGGTGAGCGTTTTTGTGAATCCCACACAGTTTAACAATCCTGAAGATCTGGAAAAATATCCACGGACTCCTGAAAACGACTGCCGTTTGCTTGAGTCGGCCGGATGTGATCTGGTTTTTATGCCGGAGGTTTCGGAAATGTATCCGGAGCCGGATACGCGTCTGTTTGAATTCGGACAAATCGGAGAAGTGATGGAGGGGAAAATGCGCCCCGGTCACTTTAACGGTGTGGCTCAGGTTGTGAGCAAACTGTTTGATATGGTTACTCCCGATCAGGCTTATTTCGGAGAGAAAGATTTTCAGCAGGTTGCCATTATTCGGGAAATGGTACGTATTCTTAATAGTCCGGTGAAGATTATTCAGGTGCCTATCGTGCGTGAAGCTTCGGGACTTGCGTTGAGTAGCCGTAATATGCGTCTTTCGGAAGAACAGCGTCGTGAAGCGGTAGCTATTTCGCGCGCTTTGTTTGCGAGTAAAGATACGATGGAGGAGCTTTTGCTAGAAGAGACTCGTGAAGCGGTAATCGCGGCGATTAATTCGGTGCCTTCGCTTGAAACTGAATATTTTGAAATCGTGGATGGCGATACGATGCAACCGTTGAAAGAGTGGTCTGATTCGGAGTATGTAGTGGGGTGCGTAACTGTGTATTGCGGAGACGTGCGTCTGATCGATAATATTATTTATAAAAACAAACAATAAATCAATTATGCAGATTGAAGTAATGAAGTCTAAAATCCACCGGGTTACAGTAACTCAGGCGGATCTGAACTACATTGGAAGCATTACGATTGACGAGGAGCTGCTGGAGGCTGCGAACATCATACCGAATGAGAAAGTGGCGATTGTTAATAATAATAATGGGGCCCGTCTTGAAACTTATGTGATCAAAGGAGAGCGTGGTTCGGGTGTTGTTTGTCTGAATGGGGCTGCGGCACGTTTGGTGCAGCCGGGCGATGTGGTGATTATCATTTCGTATGCGTTGATGGATTTTGAAGAGGCGAAGAGCTTTAAGCCTTCGGTTGTTTTCCCGGATACGGCGACCAATAAACTTTTACGTTGATTTAGTATTTTACATTCCGCTGTTTTGGCGGATCTGATATAAACCCATCTTTCGCGGATGGGTTTTTTATTATATAATAAGCTCTTTATGTATAGCAATAAACAAATCTGGAATGTTTCCTATCCCATTATGTTGAGCCTGTTGGCTCAGAATATCATTAATATTACCGATACGGCTTTTCTGGGGCATGTGGGTGAAACTGAGTTAGGAGGTTCTGCATTGGGTGGGTTGTGGTATCTGGCCATTTTTATGCTTGGATTTGGTTTCAGTACCGGTGCGCAGATTTTGATCGGGCGGCGTAACGGGGAAAACCGGTTGCGTGAAATCGCCCCTTATTTTGTGCAGGGGGTACTTTTTCTGCTGGGGCTCGGTGTGCTTATTCTGTTGTTGAACCATCGGTTCGCCTCGTCGTTGATGGCATCTCTTATTAAATCGGATCTGATATTCGGGGCTACGATCGATTTTATTGACTGGCGTATGTTCGGATTGCTGTTTGCTTTTCCGAATGTGATGTTTCGTGCATTCTTTGTGGGGATCACGCAAACCCGTGCGCTGACTATCAGTGCCATTGTAATGGCGGTGGTGAATATATTTCTTGATTATGTAATGATTTTCGGGAAGTTCGGGCTGCCTGCCATGGGTATTCAAGGGGCAGCTATTGCATCTGTTATCGCGGAAGGGGCTGCCATGCTGTTTTTTATCGGTTACATGCTTGTGAAGGTTGATTTACGTACGTATGGTTTCTTTGAACGGCTTGCATGGAATATGAAGCAGTTGCCTCATTTGCTGAATATTTCGGTGTGGACGATGATTCAGTATTTTGTTGCGTTGGGTACCTGGTTTGTGTTTTTTCTGGCGACAGAACATTTGGGCGAGCGCTCACTGGCGATCTCCAATATCGTGCGCAGCGTATCGTCGATGCTATTCATGCCTGTGAGTGCTTACGGTACGGCGGCCAACACGCTTGTTTCGAATATGATGGGAGAGGGGCGAATGGAGCAGGTGCCGCGTCTGGTGCGCAATATCCTGTTGCAATGTGCGATTGTGATCGTGCCGATCATGATCTTTATATTCCTGGCTCCTCAGCTTATATTGAAGGTTTATACGGAAGATCCTACATTGATACAGGCAACCTTGCCTTCCTTGATGATATTGACTACCAGTTATTTCCTTGCCGCACCTGGTTCTGTATTGTTTCAGTTCGTTTCCGGTACGGGTAATACGCGTTCGGCATTGGCGATAGAGTGTGCTACACTTTTCTTTTATATGCTATTTGTGGGAATCGTGGCATTTAAGCTTGCAGCCCCGGTTTCGATTTGCTGGTTTTCGGAGCATGTATATTGGGGAATGTTGTTCGTAATCTCATTTATTTATATGAAAAAAGCCGACTGGCAGTCGAAGAAGATTTGACCTGCCAAACGGCGTGCAGGGCAGATACGGGTATTGGATACCGGTATCTGCCTTTTTTCTTTTTTACATAGACGGTTTATAACCGCTTCGGATAAGGATCAGGTTTACGGGATAGGCAAAAACAAAACCTGTAAGCATGGCAAGTTGCATGACGGCCCAGAAAATGATTTGGTTTGCCGTGAGAATTACTCCGGGCGAGATAAAGAATACGACATACATGAAACAGTACATGCCCAACTGCCAGGCGGTTAAAGAAAGAAAGTCGATTTTCAGAGCTTTGAATGCGGTGGCGGCTGCCGATAGTTTTGTCATTTTATGGATGGCTGCGTATTGAAATCCTACTCCGATCAATAATGCCAGCAAATAGTCTAACCCCCATTGCCATCCGACGCTCCACCCGGAGATGTTGCGCAGGAACAGATAGCCGAAGCTTTCGCCGATAAGGTCGGCCAAGGTGCATCCCGCTCCGCAATGTAAAGAGGATAGAATGGTTTTTTCCCATAACGGACGATCGGAATTCATATTCATACCTTCCATACTGCCCATATTCATCTTCATACCATTGCCGCTGCCTTCTTTTGAGGAGTTTGTCTGCCCAAAACGAAGATAAGCCCAGATTGCCAAGACGGATGCCCATAGAGCGGTAAGTACCCATACGGCATTCATTATCTTCATCCGTTGGGGATATTTTATTACTTGTTTTAACAGGTATAGGGCGCTTAGCAATGCAAGGATGATGTAGGCCCATGCGATTATATTCCACATAATTTCTCTTGTTTTAATACAAGAACAAGTATTGGGATTGGTTGGTTGATTCGGGAGGGGGAATAAACAAAAAAGCAGTCAATCTTGCGATTAACTGCTTTTTTTCGTGATCCAGCTGGGGCTCGAACCCAGGACCCCAACATTAAAAGTGTTG
>JAVVPN010000128.1:0-6141 GCA_036655755.1 Bacteroidales bacterium
ACCTGCAACTGTTGAAACCGGAGCTACCGTACGCGTACCTTTGTTTATCAACACTGGTGAAAAAATCAAAGTAGATACTCGCGACGGATCATACGTTGAGCGTGCGAAATAATCCTTTCGATAAAGAAAAATAAAGAAACCCGCGAAGCGATCTTTTTCAGATTGCTTCGCGGGTTTCTTTTTTGCCCATCTATTGGGAAAAACGTTACTTTTCGACAATTTCAAACGGGACGCGTACAAAAACTCCCTGACGCATCAGGTCAGACAGGTTGGGGAAAAGACGCTGTTTGAAACTGTCCCAACTACGACAGCTCATCTGCGACCAACCGGCTTCGGCCAATGCTAAAGCACGCGGATAGGTCATGTAATTTACACGATGGATATCTTTCATCGCTTCGCCCCACAATGTTCCCATCACGCCCTCAATATGTTGTTGCTGATCGATCGGCAATCCGTAACCCGGATCGAATTCATATACTTTCTGCAATGTCGTAACCGGCATGCCCCAGTTGTTGAATTCAGGCAGGTCGCCTTTTAATTGTGGATAATCCAGATATGCATATTCGCCGGGAGCAAGGATAACATTGTTTCCATGTTTGCGGGTAAGCTCGATACTAGTCGGAGTCAGGCTGGCGCGCCAACTTACCAGCGTTACGTCTTTCGGATAGGCAAACAAATAGTCGTTGGCAGGAAACCAAGGTTCATCCAGTTCGCACCACAGAATCGCTTTCTTTCCGTTTTCACGTACCATTCCCAGCATTCGGTCGAAGAAGTAATTCATCAGTTCGCTCGGCTTCTGATATCCGTTTTCTTTCATCAAAGCCTGGCAATGGGTGCATTTCGCCCAGTTCTTATCAACCACCGCTTCGTCGCCACCTAAATGGAGCCGTTCGGCAGGGAATAATGCTGCCACTTCCGCTATGATATCACGGTAGATATCGTATACACGCGGATTATGAGCACAAAGCATCAAATCCATCGTTTTTCCCATCTCCTTTTTCAACGTATCGGTATGGCTGCACCCCAATTCAGGATAAGCCATCAGTACGGCGACAGTATGCCCCGGGATATCGAGCTCGGGAATGATTTCAATATGACGTAAAGCTGCGTAACGGATGATATCGCGAATATCTTCCTGCGTATAGAAACCATTGTCGGGACCGTTATTTCCGGTTTTCGGGTTTCGGAACGCACCGACCTGCGTAAGGGCGGGATGTTTTTTAATCTCGATACGCCAACCCTGATCATCGGTGAGGTGTAATTGAAGGGTGTTGTATTTATAGCGGGCCATTTGGTCGATATACGACTTTACATCAGCTACCGGCAGGAAATGACGCGCCGGATCGAGCATTAGCGCTCGTAGCGGAAAGCGGGGCGCATCTTCGATTTCGACTGGCGCCAGCTGAGCTTGCCGGGTATGAACTACATCCCCCAACAGAATCTGCCGCAATGTCATTATTCCATAATAGACCCCCTGAGCAGTGGCTCCCTGAATTTCTACCGTCCGGCGATTAACAGCCAGTTTATAACCTTCCTTGTTTTTAATATCGGCATTGATCGATAATACAATCGCATTACCAGACTTTGCCGGTACTCCGGTTCGGATAGCCGGCGTGATTCCGGTTGTTTGCTGCATGATTTGCTGTAATTCGCAGGCTTCGAATCCCAAAATGGTATCCGACAACAGAATAGCAGTTCGCTCATTGAGTGCAAAGTTTTTTCCTCCGGGCGAATTTATTTTTTCAGGCATCGGAATAAGGGCAGAACGGTTGTTTGCCAGTAATGAAGGAATAAAAGAATGCAATAATAAAAGGAAAATCACAATAATTTTCATGAAGAACTAATTTAGGTTTAATTTAAGAGCGCAATTATCGTTAATATTAACGGTAATTGCAAATAAAGTAATCTTAGTCTTCCCAAAAAAACGGAGTAAAAAGTAATAATATACCAAACAACTCTAAGCGCCCAATCAACATAAGAAATGAAAGTATCCATTTAGCTACGTCCGGCAACGTTGCCCATGAAAAAGCCGGCCCATAAATACCAAGGCCCGGTCCTACATTTCCTAGGCTTGAAATAACCGTACTCAATGACTCAATCATGTCTACTCCAAAAATCATTAGCAAAAGCGTACCGACGAAAATACACAGGAAATAAAAAATAATGAATGTATGTACCGCTTCCACCACCGAAGGAGCGACAAGATGTTTATCGATTTTCACCTGTAACATTGCTCGAGGATGAAGTAGTCGTTTAAACTCATTCTTAATATTATGAAACGATATTAACATACGCATATTCTTAATTCCACCACTGGTAGAGCCGGTACACCCTCCCGAAATCATGGCGAATAAGAGTAAAATCCAAGTAAATTGTGGCCAAAAATTAAAATCGTCAGAGGCAAATCCGCAAGAAGTATGAACTGTGGCTACTTGAAAAAGGCTTTTTCGGAAAGCATATTCAATACCGTAATCATTTTTGAAAATCAAGGCTATTGTTATAATCAGTGTAAGCCCTATAAGCGAGATTAAGAACCAATGTAATTCGCGGTCTTGAAAAAACTTTTTACACTTACCTACTATAAACAGATAATAGAGTGAAAAATTGATTCCAGACAAAATCATAAAGATAGCGATGACATATTCAATGAAAGGAGAATCCCAATGAGAAATACTATCTTGTTTGGTTGAAAAGCCGCCAGTCGCAGTAGTAGCAAATGCATGACAAACTGCATCAAAAAAAGACATTCCGCCTATTACCAACAATAAGGTTTCGACCAATGTGAGAGAAACGTAAATAGCCATGATCCACTTGGCCATAACAGTGATTTTAGGATGAAGTTTGTTGTGAGTTACACCAGTGGCTTCTGCAGAAAAGAGTTGCATATTATTACTACCGAATACGGGCAAAATCGCAATTGTAAAAAATACGATTCCGACACCACCGATCCATTGTGTGAGACTTCGCCAAAAAAGCATTCCGTGTGACATTTCTTCAATATGATCGAGCACCGTGGCGCCGGTAGTAGTAAAACCCGACATAGTTTCAAAAAAAGCATCGGTAATGGAAGGTATCTGTCCACTCAAGTAAAAAGGAAGCATCCCAAACAGTGTAAATAAAATCCAGATTACCGGTACGATGAAGTAGGCATCATGTCTGGATAGCTGGCTGGAAGCATTTCGGCCATAATAAACTAGTCCGCTTCCCAGTAATAAGTTAATAAACATCGCTATCACAAAATACCGATAACAACTTTCGCCATAGCCTACAGAAACAAGTGCTGATATCAAAAACATAAATGCCTCCGTCCAAATCAGTATTCCGCAGACCCGTCCCAGCATGGGTAAATTCAATACATTCAGTATCCCTTTTTTTGACCGTGCTTTATTTGTCGGAAATGAATAATCAATCATAATAGAACTTATTGAAAATAATGACCGCCTCGAGCAGCCGTGAAATACTAGCAAAACGAATGCCAAAAATGTGCTACGCAATAAGCGTCACTCATAATCAATAGGTTATATTTTACACAAGCCAATCATAATGACTGACTCCTTTTCATTTTGGTAGGGTATATTTTCATAATGAAAAAGAGATTTCCAATTCCTTATTTTATAAAAATTCAGCGTGTATGAATTATCTGCCAACTCCGACAGAGCAACTATTTTTCTCACAAATTCTTTTATCCCTATTCCATTATCTTGATATTAATAAAAATTTTAACTTGCGCGGATGAATCTAAAACTACGCCTTACATTGGCCATCGGAATGTTGGTTACAATGATTATTTTGCTGGTTGCTCTTTCGGTGATTAATTTGCAGATACTCACTGCAACCGATCCTAACAGTCCGGCGGCTGGCCCCGGACTTAATAGGGCCTTGATTTGGATTGCCTCCATCGGAGCTGTGTGTATCATTATCGGTATTGTGATATTATGGAAAATCCCTTCATCCATTTCAAAACCTATTCAGCAGCTAACGGACGGCATTCAGGAAATAGCGAATCATAATTATGACGTACGGCTGAAACCAGAAGGATCGACTGAATTGATTGAAGCAGGTAAAAACTTTAACCGGATGGCCCGCCGGCTAACCGAGTACCATAATAGTACCCTCTCTG
The DNA here is from genome assembly GCA_036655755.1 of Bacteroidales bacterium. Lineage (GTDB taxonomy): Bacteria > Bacteroidota > Bacteroidia > Bacteroidales > JAUNSR01 > JAUNSR01. Next base: position 4,121 of record JAVVPN010000128.1, read on the forward strand.
ATTTGATGGCTTCAAAAAAATATATGGAAACCATCATCAACAGTATCAGCGAGCCCATCATCGGGCTTGATAATCAGATGTTGATCCTATTCATTAACAATGAAGCCTTGAATGTATTGAATCTTAAAAAAGAGCATATTCTGCGTAAATCGGCTCAAGAGGTAGCCATCTATAACGATTTGCTTCGCCGCCTGATCCGTCAGTTACCCGACCAGGCAGAGGATAAAAAAGCAAAACAGAAGCCGCTGAAAATTTATGCAGATAATAAGGAAAGTTATTTTCAAGTAAAATACATGACCATTACTCAACCCGACGTAGACGGCAAAACGATGGTAAAAAAAGGGAATGTAATCATGTTGAAAAACATTACCGAATTTCAGGAACTAGATACCGCTAAAACCACATTTCTTTCCACCATTTCCCACGAACTGAAGACCCCTATTTCTGCTATCCTAATGAGCTTGCAATTGCTTGATGATAAACGGATCGGCGTTCTTAACGAAGAACAAGTGGAACTATCGGGCAATATCAAGGAAAACAGCGAACGCCTTCTTTCTATCACAGACGAACTACTCAATATGACCCAAGTAGAAAGTGGGAAACTCCAGCTAAAACCAAAAATCACAAAACCGATTGAACTGATTGAATACGCAATCAAGGCCAACCACGTACAAGCTGAAAAATTCAACATTCAGATTGAAGTAGATTATCCTCAGGAAGGTAAAATCGGGAAACTATTTGTAGACAGTGAAAAAATCGCCTGGGTATTGACGAATCTGCTAAGTAATGCCATCCGGTATTCGAATGAAAACGGCCGGGTAGTGATTGGTGCCCGCAGTTCGACCGGCTGCATTGAGATGTATGTTAAAGATTTTGGAAAAGGAATTGACCCACGCTATCATACCAGTATATTTGATCACTATTTCCGCGTGCCGGGTACCAAGGTACAAGGTACGGGACTAGGGCTCTCTATTTCGAAAGATTTTGTGGAAGCCCATAACGGAAATCTTACGGTGGAAAGTGAACTCGGGAAGGGAAGCGTGTTTATCATCCGCTTAAATACATAGATAACAAGAATTTGAAAAAAGATATTGGAAACGACTGTATGGATACTTTATTAATTATTGACGACGAACCGATGATTCGTAAACTCCTCTCCAAAATTATGCAATTAGAGGGTTACGAAGTATATCAAGCCGCCGACTGCACCTCTGCCCTGCGAGAACTGGAGTTGAGAAGACCCCAAGTAGTAGTGTGCGATGTTTTTTTACCCGATGGGAATGGTATTGATTTTATTCAGAAAATCAAAAACAAATATCCAGCAATTGAAGTGATCTTATTAACCGCACACGGTAATATTTCGGATGGTGTAAAAGCCATCAAAAACGGAGCTTTTGATTACATCACGAAAGGCGACGACAACAATAAAATCATCCCCATCATTAACCGTGCGATGGAGGATGTACGCAAACGTGAAAAAAACGTACCCAGTGAATCATCGGTTAATTACTCTTTCAAATCTATTATCGGATTGTCCGAATCAATTCAAAACACACTGCAGTTGGCAGCCAAAGTAGCCACCACAGATGTTCCCGTATTACTCACCGGCGAAACAGGGACAGGAAAAGAAGTATTTGCACAGGCTATTCATTCGGGGAGTCTGCGCCGAGAAAAACCTTTCCTTGCCGTAAACTGTTCGGCATTCAGTAAAGACCTGCTCGAAAATGAACTCTTCGGGCATAAAAGTGGTTCTTTCACAGGTGCAACAAAAGATAAAAAAGGATTATTCGAAGAGGCAAACCACGGCACTCTTTTTCTAGATGAAGTGGGAGAAATGTCGTTTGAATTGCAAGCCAAATTATTGCGAGTACTTGAAGAAGGCGAATTTTACCGCATCGGAGACACGCGTCCTACTAAAATCGACGTGCGAATTATTTCAGCTACCAATCGCGATTTGAAAAAGGAAATTGAAAACAATACGTTCAGACAGGATCTGTTTTTCAGACTTTCTGTTTTTCAGA
>JAVVPN010000129.1:0-6073 GCA_036655755.1 Bacteroidales bacterium
ATTGCTGTATTGCTGAAATCTAATAAAACAGCTGATGTTCTTTTTGAAGGAGCTCAGAAAGCGCAACGTTTATATTTCTTGACAACATCTGCGAATGGTTCATCTTCATTGGATGTAACGGTTCATTATACCGACGGTACCAGTGAGCCAACCACCACATTTAGTCTTGATGATTGGTTCGGAGGAAGCACTAGTGGTACGGCAAAAACAGGAATGAGTCGTATTATTCGTGCTACAAGCGGATCATACTATACCGATGATATCGACGATCGTTATGAGTTCCGTCTGTTTGAAAACTCTGTTAAAGTAGATGATTCGAAAGTAATTGATAAAGTTAATCTCGAAACAAAATCGTCTGCTTATCCGGTTCTTTTCGCCATTACGAAAAAATCTTCTCCGGATGACGTAACAGGATTAGATCAAGTGAATAAAACAGCATTACGCGTTTATCCAAATCCGGTTCAGAACGGGTCTGTACTTCATGTTGAGTCAACAGAAGGTGCTACTATTGAATTGATGTCTCTTCAAGGTTCACTATTGTTCCAGCAACAAGCTGTTTCAGATCATACCGTAATTCAGGTAAATGGTTTCGCTCAGGGTACTTATATTCTGGTAGTCAGAGATAATGACGGAGTTCAGACTACGAAAGTAGTTATACGTTAAGATTATTGAATCAATGTAATTAATTAAAGGCGGCTATTTCTTTTCAGAGAGATAGCCGCTTTTTCACATTATATGTAAAATATGCAAAAGCAATATTTATTAAGCTGTTTTTTATTGGGCTTTAGCAGTATCGTTACGGCTCAGCACTGGGATAATTATAAACCCGACAATTCAAAGATAAAACTTACAGAAACCAATCTTCCTATTCTTTATATCACTACAAATAATCAGACAATTGATCGGGAAAACCGTATTGAGGCAGATATGGTTTTGATTGACAATGGTCTGAATCAACTCAATTATTCTGATACACTTCAGCATCCGGGACAAAGATTTGATTACCGCGGAAAAATAGGGTTGAAATACAGAGGCAATTCGTCATTCACAATGTCTGATAAAAAACCGTATTCCATTCGTCCTCAAAATAGTGCGGGGAAAAAACAGGAGGTTTCTTTACTCGGAATGGGAAAGGATAGTGATTGGGCCTTATTGGCGCCTTTTTCAGATAAAAGTATGATTCGGGATATGCTCTCATTTTCCTTGGCGGCTCCTTATTTCGAATACGTACCTACCGGCCGTTACTGTGAGTTGATTTTGGACAATACTTATTATGGTGTGTATATTCTATCAGAAAGAGTCCGAAAGGGAAAGAACCGGTTGAATATTCCATCTCCGGGTGATACTGGTGATGCATTGACCGGAGGATACCATTTAGAAGTCGATCGGGATGATGAAGCGGTGTATCAATCCCGGCATACTCCGGTAAATACGAAAGGGAATGTGCTTTATGGAAAGAAAATATCTTTTCAATATAAATCTCCCGAATACGAAGACCTGACACCAACCCAGTTGTCTTTTATTCATGGACGCATCGACGAGTTTGAGAATGCATTGGCTTCTCCTAACTATACCGATCCTCAAACCGGATATCGGAAATATATAGATGTAACATCCTTTATCGATTATATGCTTTCTACCGAATTCTGTCATAACGTGGATGGCTATCGGCTAAGTACCAATCTTTATAAATATGCCGATAGTGTAGATCCTCGCTTTAAAATGTCTCTGTGGGATCTCAATCTCGGATTTGGGAATGCAGACTATGCCAACGGTTGGCGTACTGATACTTGGGCGTATGAGTTTAATGATGTAAATCCTTCCGATAATCAATTGGTCCCTTTCTGGTGGTATCGCCTGTTAAAGGATCCTGTATTCATGGAAGAGGTGAAAACTCGTTGGACGCATTATCGTGAAACTGCATATTCCGATCAGAATATAGCGCATACGATTGATTCATTAACCAATTTGTTAAACGTAAATGGAGCCCAACAACGCAATTTTCAGGCGTGGCCACGCTGGAATAGATATGTGTGGCCCAATAAACACATTGCGTCTTCATATGGCGATGAATTAGCCTATCTGAAAGACTGGATTGAAAAGCGCCTCGTGTTTATGGATAATGCGTTGTTGTTGCCGAAAGATCCTTCTGCAGTCAGCGAAGGGCTTGAAAGTAAACTTGCGGTTTATCCTAACCCCGTTACTACCCGGCAATCTTTGCAAATAGACGGCGAAGGGATAGCATCTGTTCGGATGATATTACCGACAGGCCAGTTAATGTATCAGCGAAATGTAATGGAAAGAGGTCGGATAACGATTCCGATGCAAGGTTTGTCAGCAGGGGTTTATTTGTTGATGGTTGAACAAGAGGGAAAATTCAGCTTTAATAAAGTCATTGTTCGATGATGTTATTTTATTAATGCTATAAAATTTTCACACTCAGGTAAGTGTTTAAGCCATTAATGCTGTTTTATACATACAACTACACTATCTTATATTATTTACATATTAATTACCATGAATAAAAGGAAGTTATTCTCGAGTATTTTAATGCTCTTATTCTCGTTGGTTTCTGGGGTTGCCCAAAAACCGTTGGTAGGCTCTTGGTTCGCTAACGACGTATTGAACTGGTCGGCCGAAGCAGACACAGACGCCCGTTTTAATCGTTCCACGATTAAACTTCAATCCCGTTTTGAGGATAAAACCTTATTGGCAAATCCTTATCAGAAGTATGACGGTAAGATTTGTAACGCTACCATTATGTGGAATCGTTGCGGTGCCCAACCTGCTCAGGGGGCTTTTGATTTTGCATCTTATTCGTTTACTCATTGGCAGTATGTGGATATGATCGTTTATTGGGCAGGATCGGCTGCAGAAGGTATTATTTGTCCTCCCGCTTCTACATGGACCGATGCCGCTCATGCCAATGGCGTTATTATGTTGGGCCAGATCTTTCTGAATGGCAGTTGGGGTTGCGGGCCTGCTTCGAAAGAAATCTGCACACAGATGTTTAAAAGAGAAAATGCCGATGGACGAAGCGAGTTCGCCAAACAGTTGTATGCCATTACAAAATATTATGGGTTCGACGGTTGGTTTATCAATGAAGAGTATGGCGGCGGAAGCTATGAAGATTACCGTCAGTTCTTCGACGATTACTATTATTATGCTGAAAAAGATGGTAAAACGCATTATATGCAATGGTATAATGCCGGAATGACTCCGTCGTCTGCCCTTGTGAACGCTCATCCCAACACTTCTCAGTTTTTGGAATACGGAGCCAGATATGAATGTAAAACTCCTGCCGAGTTCATGAAATATTTTTCCGGTCAGGAAGTTGTGAAAGGTGGATTAGATGGAGGGGATAATCTCTATAAATACTTATTCAATAAAGACGGCCACAAAGGATCTATCGATTTATTTTGTCCGGAAGAACATATTTGGAAAAATGTGTTGAAAGAGAAAGGTGTAAATACTGAAAATTATGACGATGCGTCACGTTGTGGCGACAAGGCGTATGCAGCCCAGGAAAAGATTTTCACCAATGAAAGCCGTTATTTCGTAAACCGTCATCATGACCCGTCCAATAATACGGCGTGGAATGATAATTACTGGCCCGGATTTGCCACAACTTGTGCCGAACGTTCTGCCATTACTCAAAAACCATTCTTTACCGCTTTTGGTAACGGTTTGGGTAAACATCGTTTTGTAAACGGGAAGAAAGAGGGCACGAGAGACTGGTTCCATATTGGTATGCAGGATATCCTTCCTACATGGAGATGGTGGATTACAAACAATGCTACAGACGCGCTTACGGTTAAGCAAAATTGGGACGATGCTTATCAGTTCGGTTCTTCTTATGCGATCACTGGTAAGCTGACCGCAAATCAAGATCATGTGATGCGTTTGTATAAAACCCAATTAACCATTGAAAGCGGCGATAAATTCCGCTTCGTATATAAGACCAATACTGCCGGTTCATTAAATGTGCAGTTCGGTACGAAAGAAGGAAATCACGAATTAGCCAATCTACCTACTCCGGCGCTTACCGTAAATAACGGATGGACAGTTGCCGAATACGATTTGAGCAGCCTTGTTGGTAAAACTGTATCGGTAATTGCACTGAATATCCGTGCAAATGCTACAGTTTCTGCTTATTCTGCTACGTTAGGTCAGATGTTATTGTCCAACGGAAATGAAGAGTCGATCAGTAAGGTTCAGAATCTTACAATGCAAAACAAAATGGGTGCTCAGGGTGGCGATATCCGTATGTATTGGGATGCTCCTCAATCGGGTGCCGAGTATATACATCACTATGATATCTATATCACTCAGAATGGTACGCGTGCTTTGGTTGGTCAGACAAAAGACTGTGCGTTCTATATTAATAACATTAAACGTCAGAATACAAACGACAAAGGGCCTATTGTAGACGTAGTTCCGGTTTCTATTTTACAGACCGCCGGCGAAATGGCTACTTTGACAAGTGCGTTGTTCCCTGAGCCGGGTGCTCCCGAAGTGATGGTAATGGCTTCAAAAACATTGGTGAAGACAGGTACTTCTGTAACATTTACCGCATTAGCTACTCAATTCCCTACATCATACGAGTGGACTGTTCCTGCCGGTGCCACAAATGTTTCTTATAGTGCCGATAAAACCAAAATGACATGTATTTTGAATCAGGTCGGTAATACGGATGTAACGGTTGCTGTTGCAAATGACAAAGGAACTACGGTTCATACCGAAGCCGGATTGGTGGAAGTGTCGAATACAAAAACACTGAAACTTCTTAGTGTGAATAAAACAATCGACAGCGGTAGCGACATGAAGGAGTTTGAAGGACCGCAATACTTGATCGATGGTAATACAGAACCCAATGATCTTAGCGAAAAATGGTGTATTGCACAAGCTTCACCATGGGTGGTGATCGACCTTGAAAACATTTATAAAATTTACCGTTTCGATATCTACGACTGTAAGGTAAAAGAAGACGGCGATAATGTCCGCGATTACGATATCGAAGTATCTATTGATAAAGTGACTTGGACCAAGGTTTTCTCAAAATCGAACAACATTGCAACCTATCACATCGACTGGTGTAAACCATCTGTAGCCCGCTATGTACGTTGGAATATTAAATGGAACCAACCTACTACCATTCGCGTATGGGAGTTTGAAGTATGGGGTACTGAAACAGGTGTCGAATTGGGTACGCTTCCTGCTCAGAGCTTGAAATTGAACGAATCGGCTTCATTTACGGTGGGATACGATATGAAAGACGAATTACGTTCGTCCGACTTTAACTTTACAGTTTCATCTACTTCTTCATCTCTTCAATTCTCTGATATTGTAGAGGATGGCGTTAAACAAACTTTCAAGTTCAATGTAAAAGGAACGAAAGCGGGTGTATATCCGGTTCAGATGAAACTTACAAATAAAGGTTTGACAAAAACATCTGTTTTTGAGTTGAAGGTAAACGACCCTTCTGCCTCGAATATTCTGTTGAATGTAACTCCAACTACAGCGAAAGCGATGGATATGTACTATAAGGTACAGAATCTTGATCCGTCGGTATCGATAAAAGCGACCGATGGTGATGCTGGTACCGGTGTAGAAACGCTCGAATGGGCTGATGGTCCGAATGTTCTAGAATTCACCTATGCATTCGACGACCAGTATCTGGTATCTAAATTCGAAGTGGTATTGCCCGATGCTTACGCTTATGAGCACTTTAATAAAATGACCATCTCTATCAGTGAAGATGGACAGACTTTTAAGAGTGTATACACTGGCCCTTCTAAGAAAGATGTTCCGGTTGAAGCCACTCCCGCAAAAGCGTATCGTTTTGCATTCGACAAGAATATTTATTCTGCGTTGAGAGTATTAGAGTTAAGAGCTATCGGAGCTGTGGTAAACAATACTGTACCGGAAACTCCTGTATTCTCGGTTGCTGAAGGTTCTTATACCGGTACTCAGCTGGTGGAATTGTCAACGGCTACCGACGATGCCCTTATCCATTACACGACCGATGGGTCTGACCCAACCACTGCCTCTGCTTTATATGAAGGTCCGATTA
>JAVVPN010000130.1:0-3601 GCA_036655755.1 Bacteroidales bacterium
ATACAACCGATTGAATCCTTTCGGGGAATAAAGATCATAAAGCAAAACCGTTTCAACATTCGCTGAAACGGTTTTTTTGTGTAGTATGAAGATATCCGGAAGACTAAGTAAAAAAGATATCCAATAAAGGCTTTATTCGCATTCTATTGAATGGAATATATGAATTATTAAATAAATTCAATTTAGCGCTCTCACCCTAAAAAAACACCTTCTTTGACAAACAAACGATAGATCTTGATCGTTAAATATTAGATGGATAAATCTTGAAATTTCAATAATTTTAGGTTGTTCTGTCAATCCCATTTGTGTTTAATTTAATTAATTTAGAGATTATGAAATCGTTCGTTTTTTCTTTGTTCGTTTTATTCGGACTATTGGGTGTATTTTCTTCCTGCGACAAGGACGACGATGAGGAAGTTAATAAAGAGTTGATTTTATCGAAAGAGATGGTGGTAGGTACATGGGATGTAATTGCTATGACTGAAAAAGGTGGCACCAGAGAAACTGTAGAATCGGGGAAAGTACAGGTCATATTTAATCAGGATAATACTTATCAGATAAAGAATTTGATTGATGGATATAACGTTAATGGTACTTACACAATTAACAAAAATGTAGTCACTGCAACGGGAGAAGCAGAAGATGAGGAAAGCACAATGGCCGTTCAGCAAAAATTTGATTTTATTAAGATTGTTGGAAATAAGGCCTATATAAATTATTATAGCACTGATTTGGATGTGGCCTATATTTTAGTGGAAGCTGTTAAGTTATAATAGATTGAATAGAGTCGTTTAAGTTATCAATCGGCTTTAGATTGATAAAATATATTCTGAAGATAAATTATTATGCAAAACCGTCTCAGCTAAATGTAGAGGCGGTTTTTTTATGGAATCCTTTTTTTTAATTTTGACCATCTACTGATAAAGAAAATCTTTGCATACACCTATTAAATAGGTGATCTTTCTTATAATCGTTATTGATATATTTTCAATGTTTTCTTTTTTTACTGAAGTATTTTATAATGGAAACGCCACTACAAACATATTTAGATACTATATGCCACACACTATCCGGCATTAAAAAGGGGAACTCCGAGTAAATTCATTTTCCAGTGTTTGGAACCGACAGTTATTGTCAATATACCATACGAACATCTTATTACATGTTGTAAAAAGTTGCATTCTCTTGAGTACTATTTTCGGTTGGTGATGGAGGCAATTGTAAAGGTGGGTATATTTCTTGCCGGGGCTATTTGGTATGCAGTGGCTGTTGGGGGATTTAAACGTTGGGCTACGTGGTTATATTGGGGATTTATTGCGGTATCGGTTTTGGCGTCCGCAGTGCCGGGTGATACGGTATCGCCGACAAGTGCCGATACTGTTGCTATATCTGCATTGATATTCTATGTGGTGGCAACGCTTATCATCTATTTTGTTGAGAAAAACGAACGCAGGCCATAATCACTATCGCTTCCTACGGATTATCCGGAACAATCATGAGCTGGTTTAATAAATTATGTATATTTTCGCATTAATACATTGTGCTAATTACATAAATTATATTTATTGAGCCAATCTTATGTCAATACCATTCATGGGAAACAAACTTTATACGCACATATTCATCAATTTGCTGCTTCTGTTTTTGAGTTCGGCTTGCAATCAAGAGGTATTTGTAGACAGACTTGAGCCGGTAGCAAACCGGTTGCAACTCAGTGGTGAAGGAGATACGGCTATCGTCCGGATTTCTTCGTCCGACTGGTTTCTAGTACGGGCAGTTTTGGATACTCCGCATTACTATGATTTATTTTGTAACAAATATGACGAAAATGATCGTCTGATTGAAGCAGACGTCCGGCTTGCGGATGCGTGGATAGACGACAAAGGAAAAATTGTTGTAGAGGGTGAATATATCGATCTTACACTCAAGCGGACATCTGATAAAGAGCTGCAAGTGATTGTTGGAACGAACTTTCTAGAGACGGATTTACAGATTCAAATCGAATTTTGGGATCGTTATATGATGTTTCCGCTAACGCTGACTCAAGCGGTCAGCGCGGGGTATGTTTTGGACTCTATCGTCTATACCTTCCTTCCCTCTTCATATCATACCTATTTAGTAGAAGGGAAAAGTCGGATTCATGTGAATAATAACTCCACTCAGCCTATCTCTTTCTCATATTATGTCTTTTCGGGCGAAACCGGGACAGTCCGTTTTAAGAGCGATAATCAGAAGGCATTTTATTATCTGAAAGAGTTGGAGAATAAGGTGCTCTATCCCCAAACGGTCGTTGATTCAGAGCTTGTATTGAGCAATGATAAAATATCGTTCGAATCCAGCTCACAGCAACGCCCACACCCTTTTGAGGATGTTATGAGAACCATACAGATTCCTGTCGGTGGGTGCGAGATTGTTCCATTTTTGGAGTTTGAGGAATACAAAGCCCGTTTTTCTTTGTACGTGAAAGATAAGAGAGGAGGAACCCAAAAATGTATCACGGGTATATTCGAGAGCAAAATGCCTACCGGAAAAAATTATTACTCATTAATAAAGCATGAAGAATGAAGAGGACTATCCGCTATTCCCTGTTATTGATATGGATGGTTGCGATTGCCTGCGGAGTGTCTGCTCAATCTGTTTCCTTTGATTTCAGGCCCAATTATGTTTTGCCAACGCATGCGGTGTTGAGAACCGGCGAGAATAAGAAGCTGGATAATGAATTTTATGCTTTCCATCTGAAATATGCCTTCCAATTTCGTCCGGATTCTTATCTGGGAGCGCTTTATCCCAATACCCGACAAGGAATAGGAGTAGCCTACAATGCTTTTTTCAATAACTCGGTGGGCAATCCGGTTGCGGTATATGCTTTTCAAAGTGCCCGAATCGCCCGGATCAGCCGACAATTATCGCTGAATTATGAATGGAATTTTGGAGCTTCCTTTGGCTGGAATCCTTATGATGAGTTATTGAATCCCGATAACGAAATAATCGGGTCGAAAATTAATGCCTACATTAACCTGGGGATTATGCTCGATTGGCAACTCTCTAAATCGTGGACGTTTACGGGAGGGGTGGGTTTTTCTCACTTTTCCAATGGGAATACGCATTATCCGAATGCCGGATTAAATTCCGTTGAAGCCAGGGTGGGAGTGGTGCGCAAATTCGCCTCTTCCGGTAGTGCTCAGAACGACTGTTGCGTAGCAACCGCGCAATGGGGTGAGCAACCTCATTTCAGTTACGACATTGTAGTTTACGGGGCTACCCGCAAACAGCTTATCTTGAAGGAGAGATATATTATTCCGGGCAGTTTTGGTATTGTGGGCATGAATATCAGTCCGATGTATAATTTTAATAAATATTTGAGGGCCGGAGTATCATTGGATGCGCAATATGATGAAAGTGCGAATCTTAAGAATCATATAGCAGGATACGATGAAGAGGGAAAGCTGCGGTTTTATCGGCCTCCACTTAAGGAACAACTCACCTTCGGCTTGTCCGTGCGGGGAGAGTTGGTAATGCCGGTATTTTCAATAAACTTCGGGATGGGATACAACCTCTATTCCCACGGCGACGATTTTAAGGGGTTATATCAAATATTGGC
>JAVVPN010000130.1:3701-6019 GCA_036655755.1 Bacteroidales bacterium
ATTTCATAACCTTTTTTAGTCATTTCGCCCTTTCCGTGCATATCGAATGTATAGATTCTTTCTGATTTTATGTTACATTTGCGCTGATACAATCAAATCTAACCTCCTATTAGCAATCACAATGCGAAAAATTATATTCTCCTTCTTATTATGCTTTTTATCGTTACCGGTACTTTTTGCGCAGATTAATACCGAGCGTGTATTGACCATCGGGCGGAATGCGCTCTATTTTGAGGATTATGTATTATCAATTCAATACTTCAATCAGGTAATTAAGGTAAAGCCGTATCTGGCCGAACCCTATTTTTACCGGGCGATTGCCAAAATAAGTCTGGAGGATTATCAGGGGGCGCTCGAAGATGCCACTTTGTGTATCGAGCGAAATCCGTTTATCGTAAATGCGTATCAGGTGCGTGGTATTGCGCGGCAAAACCTCGAACAATATGAGGGAGCGATTGCGGATTATCAGCAGGGATTGGTGTATGCGCCCGAAAATAAAACTTTTCTGCTAAATAAAGCGATTGCATATGCCCAGAAAAAGGAGTACGACAAGTCGGGCGAAAGTTTCGATGCACTCACCCGGATTCACCCTTCGTTTTACAATGGCTATATGAGCCGTTCGGCGATGTTGTTGGAAAAAGGGGATACCGCCAAAGCGTTGCTCGATTTGGATAAGGCGATATCGCTGGATAAACACAGCTCGTCGGCATATGCGCAGCGGGCGATGGTGCGTGCAGGCATGCAGGATTTCAAACCCGCGCTTGAGGATATGGATCAGGCAATACGGCTCGAACCCGACTTCAGCAATTACTATATCAACCGTGGTTTGATCCGCTATCACATGGAGGATTTGCGCGGAGCGATGAAGGATTACGACAGGGTGATCGAACTGGATAAAAACAACCGGATCGCCTATTATAACCGCGGATTATTGCGCGCATACGTGGGCGATCGCAATCGTGCGATCTCCGACTTCTCCGAAGTGATCCGCTTGGAGCCGGAGAACAGTTTCGCTTATTACAATCGGGCCATTCTACGGGATGAAATCGGCGATTACCGTGGTGCCGTAAAAGATTATACGGAAGTGCTGAATGAATATCCGCGCTTTTTGCCCGGATTATACGCCCGTTCGGAAGCAAAGCGTAAAATGAATGACCTGAAAGGGGGTGAAGCTGATTTTATGAAAGCGTACGAACTTGAAAAAGAGTTGTTGGCTGAGCGTGAAGCACGCCGTAAGAACCCTGATCTTGCTCAAAAAGAGGAAGAGGATGATACTACTCAGAAGGGGAAAAAAGATGTGCGTAAAGAGTCGGATAAGAATATCGCCAAATTCAACCGGATTATGGTGGCCGACAACGAAAATAATAAATCGAAATACAAAAGCGATATTCGCGGACGTGTGCAGGATCATAATGTAAATATCGAACTTGCCGCCTCGTATATCCTTTCTTATTATGAGAAAGGGGAGCAGGTGCGCCAATCGGTGTTCTTTGAGCCGCAAATATCAGATTTCAACCGTGCCAACCTGTTGCCGAAACGTTTGCGTCCTACTGCTGAAGAGGCTCCGCTATCTACGGATCAGATTGACGAACATTTTGCTTCGATCGATAATTATTCGAAGATGATTGAGATTTCTCCTAATAATCCGCTCCCTTATTTTGCAAGAAGTATGGACTTTATGTTGGTGCAGGATTTTCAGAGTGCGGTAAATGACTTGAATACGACGCTGATCCTGAAAGATAACTTCGTATTGGGATACTTTAACCGGGCAGCGGTACGCATGAAGCAGCTCGAAACCGGTAAGTTTAAGAGCGATCAGCCGGAAACCGACGAAAACGCTCCGATGCGTTTGAATCTTGCTTCTGCATTCGATGTGAAACAGAATCGTCGGAAAGAACCTACATTTGGCGGTAACGGCGTGAAAGAGGGTGTGAACCTGCGCAAACTTGAGTTTGAGATGGTGATGCGTGATTACGATAAGGTGATTGAGCTCGATCCGAAATTCGTATATGCATATTATAACCGTGCCAATGTAAACTGCATGCAGAAAAACTATGATCTTGCATTGCCTGATTATACGCGTGCCATTGAGCTCTATCCTGATTTTGCAGAGGCACTTTTCAACCGGGGTCTTGTATATCTTTACAAAGGCGAAACGCAAAAAGGGATCGTCGATTTGAGTAAGGCGGGTGAGCTGGGTATTGTAAGTGCTTACAATATTCTGAAAAGGGTGAGTGAATAATCCGGTATTCGTTGATATTTTCTAAATGTCCAATATTTTGACGGCAAATGTCTAAATATTGGACATTTGTTGTTTT
>JAVVPN010000131.1:0-5898 GCA_036655755.1 Bacteroidales bacterium
GGATATCATATATAGCGGGAGCATTGAATTTAAAAAAGGCCGAATCATTATTTTGACGCACCAAGATTGCATTTTCAGGCACAATCCATTTATAACTTAACGGGAAGTTAGTAGCCCGCGCCACAATAGCGACCTCCTCTCCTACAGGCACAAGCGTTTTCATTGCTTTGAGCCGAACTTCAGACGTACCCAAAGTCGGATAATCAATCGCCAATTCAGTTTCCAGACCTTCGCGCAAATCTTTAGTAACCACCGCCACACTTACTTTCACACCCTTCTCTTCCGGAGAAATCCGTTCAAACTTAGAGATATAAAAGCCTTCATTTCGGGTTTGTCCCACCAATGATTTAACCCCGTTTTTCTCTAAATATATATTATAATGATGTACATCTTCCGAAACAGGCGCATCCCAAACCACACGGACATCACTGGTACCCTCTTTCAACGGATATTGATTGATCAGATTGGTTACCTGAGCCACCGTCGGTTTATAATTACCAGCCATTATGCCTAACTGGCCCAATGTTACCTGATAATCAGAAACCGTATTATTTGATTTGAAATTAAGAGCAACAACAGAAACCGTCTTTCCGTTGAGAGAAGAAATATCGATATCAGCTACCGACCATCCGTTGTTTGTAGAAGTAGCTACAACCGGAAAAGTTGAAAAAGCATTCTCATTTTCTGCAATGGCAAGCTTTACCTCCATACTGTTGGAAGTAGCGGTTTTATAAACCAACTGCAACTTATCGCCCGACGCCACAACTAAATTTGTTTTATACAGTCGGGTGATATGGTCTGTATTTGCTGTCAGTTTTCCTTTCACCAGCAAACTCGTTCCCACATTATACGCATCATCCCAGTTTAAGTCGAACTGTAGTTTGTCCGTTTCATTATTTTCAATCCACCAACGCCAGGTAGGAAGAACATCCTGCATCCCGCGGTGATACCAGTCTTGTGTTCCTTTTTTCTCACCATTAACAAACCGGTGCTTCCCAAGGCCCGCGCTAAACGAAGTAACAAAAGGCTTGCTCTGTATCGCAGAACGCTCCATTAAGGCATTCGCTAATCCCGGCCAGGTTGCCGCATCGCGGTCGGAAGTATTTGTTGGGTCATGATCCTCGTTTGTCCAAAAGCGACCCTCGTTTTTAAATACTGTTTTCATTTTCGAATAGGCCATGCTTCCGCAAGCATTTTCCGTGCCCAATAAGTTTCTCACAACATCTTTCCAAGCCCCTTCTTCCGGATTAAATAAATCAATCGATCCGGCGTGAGCTTCCTTCGGAAAACACGATCTGAAATTGTCTGCATTTCCATCAATTCCTCGTTGAGCACATTCCACTCCATGAAATACCTGCGTCAAAAAGCGCGATTTATCTTTGATGCCCCAGCTTTGAAATATATTCCAATTAGAATCACAATAATTGGGGCTACCATAATCAGCGAAATAAGAAAATCGAGGTTCTGCAATAAACATATCTTCTTTTCCTCTGATATTGATACTCATATCATACCATTGGATTTGATGATGCGAATTCCCGTCCGCATCCGCCAATTGAAAATAATATTTAAAAAAGTCGGACCATGCGCTTCCATAGGTCTGGTTGGTCTCTTCATTGATAAACCATCCGTCAAAGCCATAATATTTTGCGATCTGGTATAATTTCTCGGCGTAAATATATTTCCCGTTTTCTACCGTCAGTATTTGCGCCACCCATTTGGATTCTCCCCCAAATGCAGTCGGAGGGAAAAAGAGCTGTCCCAATACCTTTACCCCGTTTAAGTGAGCGATATCCACAACCGGAGCAGAAGGCGGAATAATAATGCCTTCGCTCGCCGATCCGCCCCACCATACCAATATATCCATATACTGCCAATAAGTAGGATTATAGCCGATAAAGTTATTGGCACCCTGTGAAGGCGTCTGGCTACAAGAGGGATTCATTGTCAGACACGCGGTAAGTTGTCCGTCATAACGTTGGTACTGATTAGCCTTGACGGTTTCATTTTTAAAACGAGGTTGTAATGACACCGTACTTCTGTTAAATTTCGCATCCATATCCGCTTCGGGGGTCCAGTTTCGGATATAATCGGGATGCCAACACCCTCCAAACGGTTGTTGAGCATGTAATCCGCCCTGAGCAACAGACAATAAGAATGCGCCGAAAAGCAAGCTTTTAAGTTTCATGATATTATAGATTTGTGTAGAAATACCTTACTTCTTAAAACAAGCTTCCCCTTCAAAACACTTAGTTGCATTAAAAAAAACTACATTTTCCGGCCATCCTCTGCCCGGAATGCAATCCGGTGACTTTCAATACAACTCGCAAGATCTGCGGTCATCGGCCTATCATCTTCGATAGACGCGATAAAATCCTCCACGATAAAATGGTCCGACCCATAATGATAACTATCCGGCCCCCCTAAATGCGAAAAATCCACATACTCCTTACAGCCACTTTTAAAATCAATATGCACAAAATGACTTTCGGCACCTTTTATTTCGCCCGCCGTTCCCATAATATGCGTGGTCCGTTCACGATCATCAGTAAACGGGTCGATCGTGAAGGTAACCCGGGTGCCTTTGCTCATCTCCATGATCAGGTTCTGATGATCCACCACATCATTATCGCAATGAAAAACGCAACGGCCGTAAGGAGAGGTACGTAACTGCTCATATAAGTACACTTCATCCGTACGGTCAAAATGCCGCAGCCACTCTTTTCGGCGAATGTACAGATCGACAGCCGAAAAACGGCATTCCCCTTCAATTGAGCAATCAAGACACCGAAGAGCGCTTCCGGCTGGCGCATTCTCTTTCCGAAACCAACGCAATGAGCCCAGCGAGTAGAGCTTCCGACTCGTATCGTTGGTGAGCCAGCTGATCAGATCGAGGTCATGGCACGTTTTAGAGAGGATAAGCGGATTCGATTCCGCTTCGCGATTCCAGATACCACGTACAAAGGCATGCGTCATCCGGTCGATACCAATCGGTTCGCGATGATTGATATTGATCAATGTGCCTAACTGCCCTTCCGAAATCCGTTTTTTCATCTCTACGTAGGCCGGAAAATAACGCATTACATGGCAAACGCCCACCCGACGCCCCTTCTCTCTCGCCAGTTGCTCAATATGAAGGCATTGTTCAAGTGTTTGGGCAATTGGTTTTTCAATCAACAGGTGCAAATTCCGGTTGAGTGCCGCGATTGCGGGTTCATAATGCAGGTGATCGGGGGTGGCGATGATAGCCGCGTCGATAAGTAAAGGAGCATCCAGCAATTGTTCCCAGCCACTAAAAAGAGCCGAAGATGGCAGCGAAAGCTCGGCAGCCAGTTGCTGCAATCGCTCTTCATTCGGGTCGGCAATAGCAACAATTTGTACACGATGCGTAATAAGGCGAATATAATCAAGGTATTTACGAGTACGGTCGCCCGCCCCGATAATGGCTAAATGAATCATGAGTCCGAGATAGTACAAAACTTATAATCGCCAAATATACGATGTCCCGGGGAAAAGAAGAAAAGAAGAGCGGGCAAACCCCGTTATTTCATCAGATTCTCAAATCATCCTTTTTGTAAAGCATTGCCGCCCGGGGTGCTCTTTCGCGTATTCTTGTTCGCCAGATAAACTCCCAGCAAAACAAGTACGATAGCTACCGGTTCGTCCCAGCGAAGTACGGCCTGCCCTAAAAAAACGGAAGCTGCCGTGGCCAGAATCGGGATAAGATAGATATACATCGATACAATCGTAGAAGAGAGACTTTTCAATGCCACCGGAATCAAAACATAAGCCAGTGCCGAGGGGAAAATGGCGATATACAATGCCACAAGAACAGGTGTGGTCTGATGCTCGCGCACCAGGGCCGAGTGTAGCAAATCGGGCAAACCAACGGGCAGCGACACCAAGAAGGCGAACAGAAACATCCACCGCAATAAATTAACCGGATTGTATTTGCGCGATACGTCGCGGGTAAAAATCAGATAGACACTATAAATAAATGCCGCAACGAAAACCAGTATATTCCCCAACATCGCAGCTTCTTTACCCCGGTGTCCTTGCAGCAGAATGATCAACAGGGCGCCTCCCAATGCCAAAAGGATACCTACAGTTTTAAGGGTGGTTATTTTTTCCTTGAAAATAAAGACCGACAAAATCAAAACGATGATCGGCGACAGCGTCAGAATAATGGCCGCATCGACGGGCGACGTTTGCCCGATACCGTAGCCATACAGAAAAAAGAAGATGGCCAGCCCTAATACGCCTCCCGAAAGAATGGTGAGCCAGTCTTGCTTCCAAGCGACCTTCTGATTCTTAATGCCGAACGAAATCAGCCAGCAAATCAGAAAACCGCCCGAGGTTCGGATAAAGGTATACGCAGACGCATCGAGCCAACCATGAAATATATAGGTGGTGGCCGGAATATTGAATGAGAAAAAGATAACGGCCAATAATGAGGCAATATGCCCCACTACTTTATTCTGCACATTGATTGCCATATCGTTCGACTATTATACAGCCCGAGCACTCCTAAAAACAGAGTACCGGATAGGATATATATATTATATACGGCCGAGCAGCAGGAATGTTGATTATGGTCTTTCGGTTTTAATGATATTTAATTTCTTAAGTTTCTACCGCTCATCTTCTCTTTTTTGCTTATTTTTGACGTCGAATTTCAAACAAAGAATTACGACTATGTTTTCAGGAATCGTTGAAGAAGCAGCGAAAATCGTCGATTTGAAACGCGACGGTGGTAACCTGCACATCACAATGGAATGTTCGTTTACCAATGAACTTAAAATCGATCAGAGCATCGCTCACAATGGTGTTTGCCTGACGGTAGTGAATATCAATGGCAATCAATATACGGTAACAGCTATTCAGGAAACGCTCGACCGCTCAAACCTGGGTGTGCTGAAAGTGGGTGATCTGGTGAATCTGGAACGTAGTATGGTGATGAACGGACGTCTGGACGGTCATATCGTGCAAGGCCATGTAGATCAGACGGCTACTTGTACCGACGTAACCGAAGCCGACGGCAGTCATTATTTTACTTTCGAATACGACTTCAATCCGGAAATGGCCAAACAGGGCTACATGACGGTTGAGAAAGGTTCAGTGACGGTAAACGGTGTGAGCCTTACGGTTTGCAACTCGAAAGACAACAGCTTTCAGGTAGCCATCATTCCGTATACGCTCGAACATACCAACTTCTGCCAGATAAAACCGGGTTCGAAAGTGAATCTGGAGTTCGACATCATCGGCAAGTATATCAGTAAAATGATGAAATATTAATCTCCCGGGCGGGAATCTGCCGGCAAAAACGCCGACAGATTCCCGCCCGTCTTTTTATCCATCCAAACAAATACCCTGAAATTATGGATTTTCTCGAACTGGTGCGCCATCGTCAGAGTGATCGTGGCTTCGAAGCCGATCGCCCTGTGGAAAAAGAAAAAATAGAACGGATTATCGAAGCGGCACGCCTCGCTCCGTCGGCTTGCAACGGACAACCGTGGCACTTCATCGTGGTAGATGAGCCTGAACTGAAAAAAGAGGTTGCCAAAGCATGTGTATCCAAAGCGCTGTTTATGAATCACTTTACACAGCAAGCGCCGGTACACATCGTAATCGTAGAGGAAAAGACCAATATTTCTTCCGGTTTCGGCGGATGGGTGAAGAAAAAAGAGTTTCCGCAGGTGGATATCGGCATTGCCACGGCCCACATGGTATTGGCAGCGCAGGCCGAAGGACTGGGATCTTGTATCGTGGGATGGTTTAACGAAGAGCGCATCCAGGAGTTGCTCGGCATTCCGAAAAACAAACGGGTGCTGCTCGACATCATTATCGGCTATTCAACCAAGCCGACCCGCGAAAAGAAACGAAAAAGTATGGAGGAGG
>JAVVPN010000132.1:0-5884 GCA_036655755.1 Bacteroidales bacterium
TATAAATCACCTATGTGAATCATATGAATCACCTATGTTCTTTAAGCGAATCACCGATGGTTTGAACAAGGAGGTGCTCGTAAAGCACCTCCTTGTTTCACGTTTCACCGTAATGTGCAGTCCGTTACGATGTTATGTCTGTGAAAGGAGATTCTACCTATCATAGTAACATGACCAAGGATAATCCGCTGACCCGGAATGAGAAACTAACAACGCAGTTTGCTGACGCTATGACATAAAAAAGCCCCGCTATTTGCGAGGCTTGTGTTCTTATTTATAATTTAACTAAAAATCAAAGGATATTTTTCGGGATGTATAATACTATCTACTTCCAAATTGACATCTAATGATTCCCAGCGTAATACATTACAATCGTCCAATTTTACATCCATGACTTCATTCACCCTGGCAGTTCTGAACCATGGATACCCCTCATATCCAAGAAAATATTCCTTACCATTAAGATAAAGTAATATTCCATTCTTAGTAATGAGAGTCACTTCCGCAGAAGTGGTTAATCCACCTGTCTTTAATAGATTGTTCATTGTCTGTAATTATTTGAATATAACTTTAGGACTCATTCTGTTTTCTTATTTCTCTCATGCAAATATATACATAAACATTCACTTAATACAAATGTTTAGTGATAAGAAACTAAAAAATCTCTGCGTCTTCACAGCGAATAAGGAACTTTCTCACCCCTCTCTGTAGCCAAGTGATACAAGAACAATCAACATGATAAATTGGGGTATCGCTTCATCAAGTAAATCATACCATTCATCAGATTAATTTGAGAGCCCTATTACTTCAGACTATTTTTGCTCCTAAATCAAAAACAGTTAAATTTATGAAGGCTCAAATTCTCTTTGTTGTATTACTGATTCAGTCAATCAGTATATCGGCACAAACGGTAATATCCGGCAGAATAATAGACAAGGATAGTCTTCCTTTGGCAAGTGCAACAATATTGCTGTTGAAAAATTCTGATTCTACTTATATAACAGGTACTACATCTGATTTGGAAGGTAAATTTGAGTTTGTAAATATCAAACTAGGCAATTATATTCTTTCCCTGTCTATGATTGGATATAAAAAGGTAAATGTGCCACAGCAAATAGAAGAAAATTCGACCGTTCAAATAGGAGACGTTCTATTGGAGGATGATATACACTTGCTGTCGGAAGTAACGGTTACGGGCAAACGTTCACCTTTTAAGGTTGAGCCGGGAAAAACAACTGTAAATCTATCTTCTGCTCTATTGAGTGCAGACGGTAATATGCTGGATGCGCTTCGGAGATTACCGGGTGTGATAGTCCAAAATGACGGAACGATTATACTAAACGGAAAATCCGGAGCGGATGTATTGATCGACGACAAGGTAACTTATCTGTCTGGAGAAAATCTGGTTAACTATCTACGCTCTATTCCTTCCAAATCAGTCGAAAATATAGAACTGATATCTCAACCCTCATCCAAATACGATGCATCAGGTAGCTCGGGTATTATTAACATTCAAAAAAAGAGAATTAAAGAGCAAGGCATAAATATGGCCATATCTTCCGGTTTGGAAAGGGGGAAACACACCAGAGGAAGTGAAAATTTATCTCTGAGCATTCGCTATAATAAATTGAATATCTATACTGATTACTCTTATAATTGGGGAGGAGATTATATTGTGCTGGATGTCTCGGGGCATTACTTAGATCCTATAACTTCAAAACCGCTTGAACTACGAAAAGATTTTGTAAGTGATATCCATAGGCAATATAAAGGACATTATTTAAAAACGGGGATAGATTATGACTTGTCGGATAAAATAATTGTCGGAACCTATTTTTCATCCAATTGGTTTAACCGAAGTAAAAAAGAACTTACCATATCGGACTTTTTTAATAATGACAAACCTCAGAGCGACTCTACTTTGACAGCGCTAAGTACACCGGATTTTAGTTATACCAACATCATAGGGGGAGCAAACATCTTATACAAATTTGCAAAATCAGGAAAATGGGACACATCGTTCGATTATCAGTTTTTCGATCAGGAAGATGATCATTTGCTGAAATCATTTTTTGATACCCACATTAGTCCGGCAAAAGAAGATACATTGTCCGGTCAAACAAATGGAGACATCAAAATATATAACGGTCAAACTAATTTGAGTTATAGTATATCTGAGAAGTTTGGAATAACCGCCGGGCTTAAGTTGGCTTTTGTAAATATTGGAACTAATGCGATATATAAAAATCTGATTAATGGGAATTGGTTGGAAGATATAAACCTTAGCAGTAATTTCGATTATAAGGAAAACATAAACGCAGGATATTTTCAATTAAAAGCTAAATGGTCGTCCAAATTATTGACGGAAATAGGCTTTCGATTGGAAAACACATACACAAAAAGTTATTATAGTTCAGCTATTCAAGACTCTACTTTCAGCAAAAGATATACGCATCTTTTTCCTAATTTAATGGTGCAATATCAGCTTTCTAAAAATCATGATTTGTCTATAGGATATAGTCGCCGTATTATTCGTCCTAACTACAGAAACATGAATCCTTTCGTGGAGGTCAGAGATCAGTTTTTATATGAACAGGGTAATACAGAATTGAAACCAGAGCTAATAGATAACATAGAAATTTCGTGGCTATTCAAAAAACGATACTCATTCAATGCATTTTATTCTCATAGAAATAACCCAATCTCGTTAAGTTTTTTAGTAGAGGATAGTCGTGTCTTGATTATGCCGCGAAATTTATCCGTTAATAATTCCTTTGGATTAAGAATAGGATTAAACAATCTGAAACCTTTTGACTGGTGGACAAGTCATATAAACGGATCCTTAACCTATAAGCAATTCGACTGGATGATACCAGGAAAAATCTATAAAAATAAAGCTGTAACCCCCATGATCCATATCAACAATCAATTTGCATTACCTTACGGATGGAGTGGAGAGGCTATCGGATTTTATAGTGGAGAAATGCTTGAAGGACAAATGAGCATAGAACCTTTATGGACAATATCTCTTGGATTTCGAAAAAGCCTATTTAAAGATAAATTTAGTTTGTATATTTACGCACAAGACCTCTTTCATTCTAACCGTCCTCGTGTAAGTGTAGATAGTAACTATCTGTATTATACATCTAAAGAGAAAAATGACAGCAGAATGATAGGGATATCGCTCAGCTATCGGTTCAATCGGGGCAGAGAGATAAAAAAAACTCAAAATGAAAACAGAATAGAAGAAAGTAAAAGAATCGGATTGTAACATCAACAAAAAAACAGGAGCAGATGAATTCAAAATATGAATGGATTAATACCTTTTTTATCGCTTTTGCACTTTCAATGTGCTTATTCATTTTGGTGGACATTGCATATGATGAGCGAATGTGGGAATTTGGTAGCTTTACATTAAAAGCACGTATACAGGCTATTGTCATAACTGTTATTTGTTTCTATTTATTGAACTATGTTTTTCGTAGAATAGCTCAATCTTTTTTTATCGATAAAGATAAAAAAAGGACTAAATGGAAAGAATATCTCTTCGTGTTCTTAATAAGTTTCATTCTCTTGAATATTATACATATTTTCAGTGTGTTTTGTATAACCAAAATGGGATTCAGATGGCGGGAATCTTTATTAGTTAATGTTACCGGATATCTTTTATTATTTCTCTATTATATAATGATACGCAATAAAGTTTTATCTAAAAACTATATGGAACAAAGCCTACAATTAGAAAAAATAAAAGTTGATCAGCTGAAAACAGAGTTGAAATTCCTGAAATCGCAATACCATCCCCATTTTCTGTTCAATGCCTTAAATACCATTTACTTTCAGGTAGATGAAGAAAATAAGGACGCCAAACAAAGCATTGAGCAATTATCCGATTTGTTACGATATCAACTCTACAATATAGAGCAAGAAGTAACAATGGAACAGGAAATAAGTTACCTGAAGTCGTATATCGCTTTTCAACAGTTGCGGATGAGTGAGAAACTTGTTCTGGATTTGTACTTTGACCCGGAATTGAAGAAACAAAAAATACACCCTCTTTTGTTTCAGCCTCTCATTGAAAATGCATTTAAATATGTAAGAGGCAAATACAGGATACAGATGGAAATGAAGTTAAACGGAAAGCAAATTCAGTGTGAGATTAAAAATTCAATAGTTCAATCTAAAACGACGGACAAAAAGAATAAAGGTGTAGGTATTGAGAATCTAAAACGACGGCTTGAACTTCTGTATCTCAATCGGTACGACTTAGAAATTAAACAAACAGAAAGTATGTTTGTTGTTAAACTGACCATCAACACAAATTGATATGAAAATAAAATGTATCATTACAGACGATGAGCCCGTGGCAAGAAAAGGATTGCGGGGTTATATCGAGAAAATAGATTTCCTTACGTTGATTGGGGAGTGTGAAGATGCTATTCAGCTAAACACAACGCTGAAAATTAATGAAGTAGATCTTATCTTTCTTGATATTGAAATGCCGGAAATGACAGGATTGGAATTGTTGTCGAATCTGACAAATCCGCCGAAAGTAATTATTGTATCGGCTTACGAGCAATATGCCCTTAAAGGCTATGAATTTGATGTAGTAGATTATCTTCTGAAACCAGTCTCTTTTGATCGTTTTCTAAAAGCCGTCAATAGGGTTTATGATTTATTCCAAACAGAACAAAAAGAGAGTCATGATTATATCTTTGTGAAGAGCGACAAGCAGTTAAAAAAGATTCTGTTCAAAGATATTCTTTTTATTGAAAGCATGGAAAATTACGTTGTTATTCAAACAGCTTCTTCAAAAGAAGTCGTATATACTACTCTGAAGCAACTATACGAATCCTTGCCACAGGATATTTTTCAACAAATTCATCGTTCGTATATTGTAAATATTAAAAAGGTTACCGCTATTGATGGTAATCAATTAATAATAAGCCCTTACAAAATATCTGTAGCCCGGAATTTAAAGGACTATATTTTCAGCTTAATACTGAATAATCGATTAATAATAAGATAAATAGAAATTTGTTCCATTAAAATCACCTTTTCCTTCTAAAGCGTATTTCACGATGGAACGGCGAAGCAGATAATAGGTGGACTCATATATACCTATCCGAATTGCAATGTAAAGCAACTACCTTGCCCTACGGTAGATTGCACCGTAATATTTCCTCCGTGACGGTTCATAATCTGTTTGCACAAACTTAAACCGATTCCCGAACCGGAAGGCTTCGTGGTAAAGAATGGAACGAAAATCTTGTCCAAGGCTTCCGGCAGAATACCTGCACCATTATCTTGAATCGTAATGAGGCACTGCCAGGAGCGAGCCGGAGCCATTTTTACTTCTATCACAGGTTTATCTACTTTACAACAGGCTTCTTTTGCATTCTTTATCAGATTAATTAGTACCTGTTCTATTTGCGTACGGTCAATCTGAAGTGTACGCTTTGTTTCGGGAATCTCTATATGAATATATTCTTCAGAGAACAACTTCTGCAAGTCATATAATAAATCATGCACAGAGACCGGACAACGGATAGGAGCCGGGAGGCGCGTCAGTTTACGGTAGTTCTCTACAAATTCCAACAATCCTTTACTACGCCGATGTATGGTCTGCATGCCTTGCCGCATCACGGGATAGTTCTTCTCGGTCATCTCACGCTCGCTTAGTGTTTCGGAAAGAGAGATGATAGGAGTGATAGAATTCATAATTTCATGCGTCAGCACACGTATTAACTTTTGCCAAGCTTCCATCTCGTTGCGCTCCAATACACGGGTACGGAAGTTTTTCATTGCTTCCGACAACTCGTTTACCATATAGGGTGTAAAGTTTGTCCTCTGATTTTTCGTCTTAAAAAGGAGTGATTATCAA
>JAVVPN010000133.1:0-5865 GCA_036655755.1 Bacteroidales bacterium
TATGTGTATTTTGTTTATAAAGTTGGAATCACAAGTTCGTTTTCAATTTAGTATAGCTGATACATTTACTGCATCAACATCAATTATTTGAGTGAATGAACTTTGTGTTAGATTCTTATTCTTGATTAACTGGTTTATTATAGTAATACCGTCTTCTTTTATTGCAAATTATTTAGAGCGGTTCGCAAATATTGTTTTAATTATTAAATGACATATACTTGTATCGTAATCGAACTATAAAACAAAGATACAGGGTTCGATTATTAGAGTAAATACGCCAAAATTTACCCCATAATAGATATTCATATCATGGAATAAAACCGTACAATCGTAATGTTTATAGATGCAAAATAAGTAAAATTAATTTAAAATACGATATAATTAAGTATGAAATTTAAAGCTTCATTCCAAAAAGGATAGAATCAGCTCCGACTGAAAGATGCGGATCGGCAAAGAAAGAGTTGATGCCGGCTCTTGGATAAATAACAAGATGTCAGGCATTGCAGTTTAGGGGATTATTATTTTAAGAAACTATACGACTTCTGGTTTCGTTAGTTGCATACCATAGTGGTTGTCCATTTAGGTTTTGTATTAGAAGCGATTAGATGTGAATCCGGTCGCTTTTATTATATATTTTCAGTAACTTTATTAGGTGAAAAAATGCGTGAAAATCATTGATGTTTCGCAAATGTATTGATTGATAATTTAATACAATGTTTTATGAAATTCTTTATCGATACTGCTAATCTGGATCAGATCCGGAAGGCAAACGAGTTGGGTATTCTTGACGGAGTGACTACGAATCCGTCATTAATGGCAAAAGAGGGTATTCAGGGAGAAGAGGCTATCCGTGCGCACTACCTGGAGATTGCCAAGATGGTAAACGGAGACGTAAGCGCGGAAGTGCTTTCATCCGATTATGAGGCAATGGTGAAGGAGGGTAAGGAGCTGGCTAATATTCATCCCAATATCGTAGTGAAGATTCCATGTACGATTGAAGGTTTACGGGCAATTCATACATTGCGCGAAAAAAGATACCGGACCAATTGTACATTGGTATTTAATGCGGGACAGGCTATGATGGCAGCGCGTGCGGGTGCAAGCTATGTATCTCCTTTTATCGGGCGCATTGACGATATCGGCGGTAACGGAATAGCGCTTATCCGCCAAATCGTTGATATTTTCGATAAATACGAAACGCAGACAGAAGTTTTGGCGGCTTCGATTCGTAATGTGTTACACATTATTCAATGTATGGAGGCCGGAGCCGATGTAGCGACTTGTCCGTTTGCGATGCTTATGGGTGTAATGAAACATCCTTTAACAGAGAGTGGCTTAAAGGCATTTATGGAAGATGCTGCAAAAATGAAAGGGTTGTAAGTGAATCGTGTAGGAGATTAATAACTATCTTTGCGGCAAAATTCACACATTATTGCTTTATTTAAATGAAAAAAAGTTGGGGAAGTGTCCTTACCGGGATGCTATTGGGGATGATGCCGTTGTCTGTAAGCGCATCGACTACAACGGAAGCGGTCGGGACGACAGCTGAAAAGAATGATGCAAACGAATCAAAGGGGATATTATCCAAGGCATTGGCTAAAGTGGATACCCGGTTGAGTGAGCATTTGAATATCAGTGGTTTTATACTGGGAAGAGCGCAGTATAGTTCTGATAAATCGAATTATGGCGGTTTTGACATCCGAATGTTACGCTTTATCATGAGTGGAAATATCACGAATAATTTCGCTTATCGGGTGCAAATGGAGATGGCAGGCGGTCCGCGTATTCTTGATGCGTGGCTCGAATGGAAACAGTTTGATTTTTTCAGAATTCGTGCCGGTCAGATGAAACGCTGCTTTACGTTTGAAAATCCCTGGTCGCCGATTACGCTTGGTGTACCCGACTATTCACAGGTAATTATGAAATTGTCCGGATTTACGGACCGTGTAGGAGAACATTCTTGCGGGGGTCGTGATGTGGGTATTATGCTTTCGGGTGATTTCCTGAAAACAGAAACACACCCGTTGCTGCGTTACGAGGTGGGTGTTTATAACGGAAATGGAATCAATAAGGCTGACAATAACCGTTCGAAAGACGTAATCGGCTCAATGTATGTGCGTCCGATTAAGAATCTTTATCTGGGTGGTGGTTACTGGCTTGGAAAGTATGGTCCGCAAGATAAGATGGTTGATCGTAAACGCTGGACGGTAGGGTTTAAATATGATGACAGCCGCTATTTGTTGCGTGGAGAATATATCGCATCCAAAGGTGGCAAACTGGATAATCCGGATTGCGGACAGAATGCGGACGGTTGGTATGTTACCGCGGGAATGCCGGTGGCCAAAAACCTGAAGGCTTTTGTAAAATATGATGTATACCGCGATGATAAGAGCTATGAATCGCAATCGAATAAATATGTGGGAGCGATTAATTGGACGGTACATAAATATATTATTCTGCAGGCATCTTACTTCTATCAGGATAATAAGATGCCAGGCAGTAAAAACTCAAATAATGCGGTCGCACAGATGTTTGTGCGTTTCTGATCATTTTTTTGGTTGAACTTCTTCAAAGGGTAAACGGAATGAGCATCCGGTGCGCCATTCGCTGCATCCGTAGGCTGTTTTTCCTTTGAGGATCGTTCCTTTTCCGCATACCGGACATACGGTAGGGATCGGGTTGGGAGCATCGGGTACATTCTTTTTCGGGGCTGATTTTTTAGCCTTCGGAGCGGATGAACCCGGTGCTTCTTTTTTTGTGGTGGTTTTCGCTGCTTTTTTCTTTTGGGCAGCTTTGTCCTCTATCATTTTTTTTACGGGAACTTCTTCCTGAATGGTAATGCTCCGGTTGGAGCGGTCGTTACGCACATTCCAGACAACTTGGTTGACCATTGTTTTCAACTCATGAAGAAATTCGGCTGCCTGATACTGATTCTTTTCAATTTTACGCAACTTGTTTTCCCATATCCCCGTAAGTTCGGCAGACTTCAGCAACTCTTCCTGTATGACCGATATCAGATCTACTCCGGTGGGAGTTGCTATCAGATTCTTTTTCTCTTTACGGATGTACTTGCGCTTAAACAATGTTTCAATAATCGCGGCACGGGTAGAGGGGCGGCCGATACCGTTTTCTTTAAGGGCATCTCGCAAAGTTTCGTCTTCAACCAGTTTACCTGCTGTTTCCATTGCCCGCAGCAGGGTTGCTTCGGTATAGAGCTTGGGTGGTTGGGTCCATTTTTCAAGAAGAGAGGGTTTGTGCGGCCCTGATTCCCCTTTACGGAACTCCGGCAACACGCCTTCTTCGTCGCCTTCCTTTTCGTCGGATTTGTCGCGCGAGAAAAGTACACGCCATCCCGGATCAAGAATTTGTTTTCCGGTTGCCTTAAATTCGATTTTATTGACATCACCCAATACGGTTGTGGTTGCTATCAGACAATCGGGGTAAAATGCTGCTATAAAGCGGCGAGCGACCAGATCATACACTTTTCGCTCCATATCGGTAAGGTTGTTCGCCCGTACGTTGGTTGGAATAATGGCATGGTGGTCGGTAACTTTTGAGTTATCGAATACTTTTTTTGATTTTGGTAATTTAGAAGGGAGCACGGATGTGAAGTTTTCATATCCGTATAATGCCTGGAGAATAGCCGGACATTTCGGGTAAATATCTTCACTCAGATAGGTGGTGTCGACACGCGGATAAGTGGTCACTTTCTTTTCATAAAGCGACTGAATTATACGCAGGGTTTCATCTGCCGAAAATCCGAATTTTTTATTACACTCTACCTGCAATGAAGTCAGGTCGAATAAGCGCGGGGCGAATTCTTTACCGTTCTTCTTGTTTACATCTGTAATTGCAAATGGGAAACCCTCTACGTTTTTCAGAAATTCATTGCCCTCTTCAACCGTTTGGAATTTACCTTTCGTTACATTAAAAGTCACATCCCGGTACACGGTTTTCAATTCCCAATATTGTTGGGGTTCGAAGTTTTCTATTTCGAGTTGTCGTTTTACAATAAGGGCAAGAGTAGGGGTTTGTACGCGACCGATAGACAAGATCTGTCGGTTGCGGCCATATCGTAGGGTATAAAGGCGGGTAGCATTCATCCCCAACAGCCAGTCGCCGATTGCCCGTGACAATCCTGCTTCATAAAGTTTATTGAAATTATCCTGAGGTTGTAATTTGGTAAAACCTTCGCGGATAGCCTCATCTGTCAAAGAGGAGATCCAAAGGCGATAAACGGGGCATTTCACCTGAGCTTTCTGCATCACCCAGCGTTGTATCAGTTCTCCTTCCTGGCCGGCATCACCGCAATTTATAACCGCTTCGGCACTTTGCATCAGCTTTTCAATAACGTGAAACTGTTTTTCGATTCCTTTGTCCTCAATAAGTTTGATACCGAATCTGCCCGGAATCATTGGCAATACCTCTATTCGCCAGCTTTTCCAGTCGGGAGTATATTCATGGGGCTCTTTCAGGGTACATAAATGACCGAAAGTCCAGGTTACCTGATAACCATTGCCCTCGTAATAACCGTCGCGACGGGTTTTCGCACCAATAATATCTGCAATTTCTTTAGCCACACTGGGCTTTTCGGCAATACAAACTTTCATGAATCCGTGTTAAAAAAATGATGAAGACCGCATCCAGAGAAACTATTCCGGAAGGAATGGATGCGGTCTGCAAAGATAAGCAATATTTTCAGGATTAAATTTTAATATAGATATGTCGTTTATAGAGTTGATATCCGAAAATCCATATAAACCCAACAAACAGAAGCGCGTAAGCTAGCGATGCGGGGTAATCACCTAACCAGGGTTGTAACAGGTCTTTGTAAATAAAACCCTTGAGTGAGATTATTTTATCGTCTTGCCAGAAACGGATATTTCCGATAATGATGGCCATTAAAGCGGCCCATACGTACATAAATAATGGATTGATACCGAAAGATTCGAAAAAACGGCTCCAGCGGATATGGTGTTTAATGTCGATAATCCAGATTAGCAACGCGAGGAAAAGAGAGGCAAGCCCGCAGGTAACTAAGACATAAGTGGGGCTCCATATCATCTTATTTACAGGAATGCCATAACTGAGAAGTGCTCCGCTAAAAAGGAGGATGATTCCGAATATGCATATCTTACTGATACGATCAATGTTTTCGCGCTCATTCATGATGATGCGTCCTACATACATCCCGAACATAACATGTGGGATACATGGTAAGGTGCTAAGGAATCCTTCGGGATCGAAAGGAATGCGACCCCCTGCCGGGTTGGCAAGGCTGTACATGTGATTAACGCCTAATACGGCCCGATCGATAACTGCAATGATATTATCTTCCGACAAAATAAATCCATGTCCGGCAAAAAGGATAATGGCATAAGCTACGAGAATGAGAAACGCAGTCCATAAAAAGTACTTTTTTCGTATCAGGAGTGAGAGGATGGCTCCTCCACAATAACAGAGAGCCAGTCTTTGCATGACACCCAATATACGAATAGAGTGTAGGGGGAAAATATTTGAAGCAAAGCGTTGCCATGCCGTCTGCTCTGTGTCGCCGATATTAAAAATACCATAACAGGCACTCGAAAACCAATTAATACCTAATCCGATCGCAAAGATTACGATCGTGCGGGTAATGATTTTTTTTAAAGCAGCATGATTAAGCGTTGCTCCGTATTTCTGAAGTGAAAAATCCATGGAAACGCCCATGATGAACATAAAGAAAGGGAAGACCAGGTCGGTAGGAGTAAGGCCATTCCAGGCGGCATGTCGCAAGGGGGCATAAACAGAACCCCAGTTGCCCGGATTATTCACCATGATCATTCCGGCAATCGTGATGCCCCGCATTACATCCAGTGACAATAA
>JAVVPN010000134.1:0-5830 GCA_036655755.1 Bacteroidales bacterium
CAGATGGATAACCTTTCTCATTTCTGGATGAAAGACGGTAGACTTGTCACTAAAAAAGTACAGATTGGAGATCGTGAATTTGAAGTGCCCATAATGGGGTTGGTTTCCCATAATAACTTGGTGATGGATGATGTAGAAATAAAGTTTAAAGCCCGTATAGGTGACGTATCATCCCACTCCATACCCAATATATTGGAAGCAAACAACGTCCTATCTCATGCGGAACTTGAAATGAATATGGAAGGTATCAAAGCTGATGCGGATAATGTGATGGAAATCACCGTCCACTTCAAAGTGAAAGACATGCCCGAGGGCATAAACCGTCTGGCGAACGAATGTAATAAATTGATTTAGTAACTTTAAAATGAAGACTTATGGCATATTGGAATAACGAGAAAAATGCTCCTCAAACCTTGTCCGATTTGATTCGGGGGTTACAACATTCGGTCAATACGGCAATGGAGATGGTTGAAACACGTAACGTGGAGTTGTTGGGACGCTATTTTTCTCCGAAAGGAGATCCGATAACTAAGCGGCTTAATATCAATGAGCAGACGGCCGTAGATGTGCCCCTGATTTCGATAGTCAATCCATCGACCATTAACGTAAAAGAGGTGGAAATGGATTTTTCGGTACAGATTGTTTCTTCGGAATTGCGGCGTAAGCAGGCGCAAGGCGGTTTTCAGGCCGGTGAAGATTCAGCACATTTCGATAATCGTCTGAAACGTTCGAACCTCGAAATCAGTTTTGACGGCAAGAAAGATACATCAAGAATGCAAGTACATATCAAATTCGAGTCAAAACCAATCCCCGAAGGACTATCACGCATTATTGATGAATACGATAAAACCATTACACCTTTTTCGCTGCAGAACAGCAATGATTAGGCTAAAGATAACACTTTTATTAACATTTAAAATTTAATTGATTATGGCAAATGTAAGTGACAATTTCAAGGGACTTCCCATTGCGGAACTTATCGCGGCTCCACTCACAGCTGCATGTGATTCACAGAAGAAGCTGGCACAGTCGGCATTCGAGTTTATGACTGAAATCGGATTTACGAAAGACGATAAACCGAGATTATTGGAATTCAATCTCCAAAGACCGGTTGAAGGAAGTTCCCAACCTATGGACATTAAAGTTCAAGCTCCGTTCCTCGGATTGGTGCCACTGCCATCACTGCTTATTGATGATGTGCAGATTGATTTTCAGATGGAAGTCACTACTACCGAAACATCAAAAGAAACAAGCAACAGTAGCGTTGACACAAATGTCAGTTCAAGTTTTAAATTCGGTTGTTTTGCCAATGCTTCGGTTAGTGTGAACGGAAAAGTATCTTCTTCGCGTGAAAATACTCGTTCGACCAATCAGACAGCCAAGTATCAGGTACATGTGTCAGCTCGCCAGCAGCAACCGACTGAAGGTCTGAGCAAATTGATGGATATTATGGCATCGTGTGTTGAACCTTTGAAACTGAGTGCCTCTGTATAATAGGAAGCAGGTGAAATAGAAATAAAGATGGAAGAATATTTATTAGCGTTCTTCCACCTTTATTTGACTTACTATTTGTCTTTGGAAACCTTGATTGCTTAGATGAATCCATTTGTGAAGAGATTTGGGAGTACGGATGAAAAGAGATAAAATTACTAACAGGAATATTTTAAACAAATCATTTATGAAACATTTTAGTATTTCAGAATGTACACGTTCCGAAACAGCAACAGCTAAAGGTATAGACAATACGCCGCAAGCTGAACATTTAGCACATATCGTAGAAGCTATTGAAACTTTACTGGATCCGTTACGTGAAGCATGGGCCGAATGTTGCCTTAACGCAAGGCTTGGTACACCAGGCATTCGTATCTCGTCCGGTTATCGTGGTCCGGCACTAAATGCTGCCGTTGGCGGTTCAACGACATCGGCACATTGTCATGGTTATGCCTTCGACTTGATTCCCCTCAACGAGAAAATGACCGAGTTTAAAAATTTCTGCCGAAAATTTCTTGATAACCGTCCGTTTGACCAGTTGATTTCCGAAGGAGAAAATAAGGATGGACTTCCGAGTTGGATGCACGTCGGGTACAAAAGTCCGCATGGCGAACAACGCAGGCAGTTTCTTTCTATGAGAGACGGGAAATATTTTGCAATGACGACATAACCAAAAATTGGTACAGATGAAGAATAAATTACTATATTCTTGTTTCATATTACCGTTTCTATGTGTATTCAGCATCGTTACGGTTTATGCGCAACCTGATTCCGTTAAGGTGAGCGAGTATTTTGCAACTATACGCAAGGACGAAAACCGTCTGCGGCAATTTTTTGCCGAAATGCCGAAAGGCGGCGATTTGCATAATCATCTGACCGGTGCGGTTTATGCGGAGAGCTATTTCAAATTCGCGGCAAAAGATGGTCTGTGGGTGGATATGGCTACAGGTAAACTCTACCAACCTAAAGACAGCACAAAAGGTAAGGAAATGTTGCGGCTTTCGCTGGATATGCCGAACTTGCATAATACCCGTATGGCATTGATTGATAAATGGTCTATCCGTAATTTCAATCCGGGAAAGTTCCCGCTGGGGGCTGACGAGTATTTCTTCGGAGCATTCGGACTGTTCAATGTCGTTGCTGGAAAGCATACGGTAGAGTTGATGCAAGAACTGCGTAAACGGGCGGCACGGGAGAATGTGCAGTATTTAGAGATAATGCTCTCCTCTCCCGGTATCAATGCAGCGAAGATTGATGCACTTTGTGGAAATGGTTTCTATGCCCGTTATAATAACCGCTTACAAAAGGTCATTTTTGAAGATACAGAACGAGCAAAGGGACGAGAAGGGACAGACAAGGTGCTGGACGATATTTTCAAAGAATGGGAAAAGATACCGGCAATGAGCGAGTGGGTGAACAAGTATATTGCCTATATTGATAGTATTGACACTCATAGTACTCTTTCATCGGGATATGACCGTGCTCCGGTCTGCTACTATCAAGGGTATGCCAGTCGCAACGCCGCTCCACTTGTAGTCTATGCCCAACTTTATGTTGCCTTCAAAAGCTGTTTGCGCGAAGAGAGCAAGTTAGTAGGGGTGAATATCGTATCTGCCGAGAATAGCGAAACTGCGATGACCGATTACACAGCTCACATGAAAATGTTCCGCTATCTGGATAAAGCTACAGGAAACCGTGTAAAAGCCTCTCTCCATGCAGGGGAATTGACATTGGGACTGGTCGAGCCGGAAGAGATGTGCAGTCACATTCGTGAAGCGATTTTCGTTGCCGGAGCTGACCGTATCGGGCATGGAGTTGATGTTGCATTTGAAGAAGGAAGTATTTCGTTACTGGATGCCATGCGAAAGCGGCAGATACCAGTTGAAATCAATCTGACAAGCAACGAGTTCATTCTCGGTGTCAAGAATGATGCACATCCGTTCATGCTTTATCGGCAAGCAGGTGTTCCTACTATTCTTTCTACGGATGATTCGGGCATTTTACGCACTAACTTGACACAGCAATATGTGTTAGCTGCTTTGCGTTATGGTTTAGGCTATTACGAAATCAAACAACTGGTTCGCAACAGCATCCGATTGGGATTCATGCCTGAAGATGAAAAGCAAGCATTGTTAAAGCTAGTGGAAAAAGAATCTGCTGCATTCGAGAAGATATGGCGGAAGAATATAGAAACCATTAATAAATGGGAGGATTGATATATGGGATTAAACAAATATTGCATTGAAAAAATATTGCAATACAGGATATGGTTTCAAAATAATCAAATGACGCCTAATAGAAATAAAGGCGATATTATCAAATATGGCTATACATGTTATAGTGATCATTATGATGCGGTTCTATATCTTCAAAATGGTGTAATATCATATTTTCCTACTTCGCAAAACTTTCATTGCATTAGTTTTGGGTTTAGTGGATGTTATATGGCAAGATTTAGTTTACAAAAAAGATTCTTTGTCGCTCATATTCCCCCTGATGCAATAAAAGAGTGGAATGCCTTCTTAGATAAACATCTGAAAGATAATATTATAGGATGTATATTTAATCCTCAAAAACTATTAAAATACGAAGGTGGTACAGGGAGATATCCTGGAGATAAAGTTTGGGGTGTAATTACCAACCGAAATGTGTGTATTGCTATAAAAGTATATGAAAACTATGAGCGTAAGTTTAATGCAATAAAACACTCATGTACGCTTAAACAATTAGGAGCGAGCAATATAGACATGAATTCTATTATAAGAAAAAAAATATCAGATAATAAGGATCTACATATTTATTGATTATATAGGATTGTTCAGTCGTAAAAAAGAATATCACTCTCGGATATCATCAATGGATTGCTGACCGCATTGAACGATGCTCGTGAAATGCAACAACTTCGTCAGACACAGTTAACAGATAGTCTCACCGACTCCGAAAACGGTGAGACTGTTGTAAAGCGATTAAAAATCGGTGAACAGGAAATAGAGATTCCTTTAGCATCATTAGTCTCGCAAGATTTGATGGAAATCTAAGAAGTGAATGTCAGTTCCCAAGTTTAAATACGCGATTTAGTAACACGAGCTGTTGCGACCCATTTGATGACCGAAACCACCCAGACTTATGATGATCTTAGATTTGTCTTAGAGAAAGCAGAATGAAAAGACGAAGATAATCTTCTGACAAATATATTGTTTAAAAATAGGTTACATAATATTGCCATGATACTTTTTTTAATAGATAGAAATAGATGAAAATCAAGAAATACAATATCTTGCAATTCTAAATAGAAAAGTTAAGAAATTGCAAAAGTTATGCGATGATTAATTTGTAATAATTTAAAATAAATAGTTCTCATTATGTATGAAATTCTTTTTTATAAAGAGCTTTACACTCCATTGCAAAATCGCTTTAAAGGATTAAGTGAGCTTTTGCGTAGTACATTTCAATATAAGTCCAGTAATCCATTTTCTCTTACAATTCCACGTCCAAGTATAGGTGAAAAAGAATTTATTTTTAACGGATGCCACTTGTCAAATCTAACTTTGATTGGTTATCAACCACAAAAAATTGTATGCGGCCAACTTAATTCAACCTCTCACTATGGTGTCAGTTTTGAGTTTACGGGTTGTGCTATGGCAAGATTTCTTGATTATAGTAATAATCCTTATATCTGCCATATTTACCTATCTGGAGATTCTGCAGACTGTAAAATATTATGGAAGGAGTTTATCGACAAATGTGGTTATGATTTAATATATATGACAATTTTTAAGCCCTATACACCTACAATTAAAAAACTGTATGAATATATTTGTAAATCTGAAATTTTCCGAACAACAGTTTGTGGAGTAATTTGTCCAAATGGAGACTGCTATAGCTTATTAATGAGGAGTGATGATTTTTGGATTATATATTGTGAAAAAGTAACGCCGCTGTATAAGAGTCAATTTGTCGCTTCGTATATAGACAAAGAAGCTGTAAAAAATGCAGTCGATAGGAGATTGGTTTAAAATTTTATAGTAATTTATTCAATATGCTGACACAATTCCTTGAAAAATCAGTATCATGAGTAGGCGGATTTGCAATCCGAAAAAGAATAATCCGGATTAAAAATCGCCGGATTTCCGGCGGATAGTTTGAACACAGTAATATCCAAGTTAGAAGTCACCGGAGCAACAGTCACTCGTCACAGCGACATCTTTGTGGAGATTGTCGGACTGGATGGCACGCCCGACGAGGAAATGGTGGATGCCGGAACCGTGAAGGACATAGCGGACCCCCCTACATCGGACACCGCATGGAAAAACCGTATTCTGAACTTTGACCTCGGCAA
>JAVVPN010000135.1:0-5704 GCA_036655755.1 Bacteroidales bacterium
TCTTCATACGACCTGTTTTCTGTACGTTCAGGTAGTTTACGAAGATACCCTGAGCCGTTTCAGGACGAAGGTAAACCTTCATCGCACCATCGGCAGTAGAACCCATATCTGTAGAGAACATCAGGTTGAACTGACGCACTTCCGTCCAGTTTTTAGTACCTGAAATCGGACATACAATCTCATAATCAAGAATGATCTGACGTAGGTCTTCAAGATTGTTATCATTCAAAGCCTGCGCAAAGCGAGTATGAAGCGCTTCTTTTTTCGCTCTGTTTTCCAAAACGCGCGGGTTGGTAGCAAGGAACTGATCTTCGTCGAATGCTTCGCCGAATCGTTTTGCCGCTTTTTCTACCTCTTTATTGATTTTATCGTCGAACTTAGCCAACTGATCTTCGATCAATACATCGGCACGGTAACGTTTTTTTGAATCTTTGTTATCGATCAAAGGGTCATTAAACGCATCAACGTGACCGGAAGCTTTCCAAATAGTAGGGTGCATGAAAATAGCCGAATCAATCCCCACTACATTTTCGTGAAGCAGCACCATGCTGTCCCACCAGTATTTTTTAATGTTGTTTTTCAACTCCACACCGTTCTGTCCATAGTCATAAACGGCTGACAATCCGTCATAAATTTCACTCGACTGGAATACAAATCCATACTCTTTTGAGTGAGAGACCAACTTCTTGAAAACGTCTTCCTGTTGTGCCATAATAAAAAATATATCAAGTAAATAATTTCGGGATTCCAAACGGCTGCATGTGTTTGACAACAGCCGATGCAAAGTAAATAATTTTTTCGATTAAATTTGTATTTTTGCAGATAGACAACCTTTTAAAGGGGATAAAAAACGTAAAACATCCTATAAATCGTTTTCATTCTTTCCCTCTCATTAACAGAAATTTGAAAATACTTCCAACATGAGTAATATAGATGATTTAGAACCGATTGAGACTGCCGACGAGAACCACTCGTCATATAAAGTCGCATCGGGCGATCCGAGTGAACTGAAGCATCATCTTTCGGGTATGTACCAGAACTGGTTTCTCGACTATGCTTCATACGTTATTCTGGAGCGTGCGGTACCCCACGTAATCGACGGGCTTAAACCGGTGCAACGACGTATTTTGCATGCCATGAAAAGCCTCGATGACGGGCGCTACAATAAAGTGGCGAACATTATCGGACATACCATGCAATATCACCCGCACGGCGACGCTTCGATCGGCGACGCGCTTGTACAGCTGGGACAGAAGGAGTTGCTGATTGATTGCCAGGGAAACTGGGGGAACGTATTTACGGGCGACAGCGCGGCTGCTCCCCGTTATATTGAGGCCCGCTTGTCAAAATTCGCACTCGAAGTATTGTTCAATCCGAAAACAACCAACTGGAAACTTTCGTATGACGGCCGAAACAAAGAGCCGATCACACTTCCGGTAAAATTCCCGCTTTTGCTGGCTCAGGGCGTGGAAGGGATTGCCGTAGGGTTATCATCGAAAATCTTGCCTCATAACTTCAATGAGTTGCTCGACGCTTCGATCTCCTATCTGAAAGAGGAGCCGTTCAAACTTTATCCCGATTTCTTGACGGAGGGATTGATTGACGTAACGAAATACAACGACGGCGAACGTGGCGGATCGGTAAAAGTACGTTCGCGCATTGAAAAAATCGATAACAAAACATTGGCGATCCGCGATCTTCCGTACGGAAAAACAACCTCATCGCTAATCGATTCGATTCTGAAAGCCAACGATAAGGGGAAAATCAAAATCCGCAAAGTGGATGACAATACGGCGCATGAAGTGGAGATCCTGGTGCATCTGGCGCCCGGCGTATCATCCGACAAAACCATCGACGCGCTTTATGCCTTTACAGATTGCGAGATTAGCATTTCGCCCAACTGCTGTATCATCCATGATAATAAGCCGCACTTCCTGAGAGTGAGCCACGTGCTCAGAAACAGCGTGGACGCGACCCGCGAATTGCTGAAACTGGAACTGGAGATTCAGAAAGCCGAGTTGCAGGAACAACTGCATTTTGCTTCGCTCGAAAAAATATTTATCGAGGAGCGCATCTACAAGGATAAAGAGTTTGAAAACAGTAAGGACATGAAAGAAGCGGTAGCGCATATCGACAAACGCCTTACGCCGTTTAAACCGAACTTTATCCGCGAAATCAACGAACAGGACATTCTGCGCTTGATGGAGATCAAAATGGGCCGTATCCTGAAGTTTAATTCGGAAAAAGCCGACGAGCTGATCGCTAAGATATTGAAACAGATTGAAGAGATCGACAAGAACCTTGCCAATATGGTGCGCTTCACGATCAACTGGTTTCAGTATCTGAAAAAGAAATACGGCGCGCTTTATCCACGCCGCACCGAGATTCGCAGTTTTGACACGATCGATACCACCAAAGTGGTAGAAGCGAACGAAAAACTGTATATCAACCGTGAAGAAGGATTTATCGGGACAGATCTGAAAAAAGACGAATTCGTTTGCAACTGTTCGAATATCGACGATATCATCATCTTCTACAAGGATGGTAAATACAAGATCGTAAAGGTTAGCGACAAACAGTATATCGGAAAGAACGTGCTTTATCTGAATGTATTCCGCAAAAACGATACCCGCACGATTTACAATGTAGTGTACCGCGACGGAAGGGATGGCTTACATTATATCAAACGTTTTGCCGTAACAGGTATGACGCGCGATAAAGAGTACGACCTGACCCAAGGGAAAGCAGGCTCGCGAATCGTTCACTTTACGGCTAATCCGAACGGCGAAACCGACATTCTGAAGATCACCTTCAAACCGAAAGCGCGCATGAAGTCGCTTCAGATGGAAAAAGATTTTGCAGAAGTGCCGATCAAAGGACGTCAGTCTATCGGAAATATCCTGACCAAGAACGAAATTCACCGTCTGGTATTGAAAGAGAAGGGTGGATCAACGCTGGGCGGACGCAAAGTATGGTTCGATTTTGATGTAAACCGCCTCAACTATGACGGACGCGGCGAATTGCTGGGTGAATTCAACTCTGATGATTCGATCCTGGTGATACTGAAGAGCGGCGAGTTCTACACCACCAACTTCGACAGCAGCAACCATTACGAACCGAACATCCTGCGCATCGAAAAATTCGATCCGCACAAAGTATGGACGGTGGCGTTTTACGATGCCGATCAGGGATTCTCTTATCTGAAACGCTTCAAGATGGAAACAACAGCCAAGAAGCAGAGCTTCCTGGGCGAAAATCCGAAATCGACGATCCAACTGATCAGCGACGAACCTTACGCGCGTGTTGAAGCGATATTCGGCGGCGGCGACAGCTTCCGCGAAGCGTTGACGATCGATGCGGAAGAATTTATCGGCATTAAAAGCTTTAAGGCCCGAGGCAAGCGAATCACAACCTTTAAACTGGCTGCGATAAACGAACTCGAGCCCACTCGCACAGAAATAATCAGAGAGCCGGAAACGGCTGATCCGGAATAATTCATATAAAAAACCAGAAAGGCTTCCTATGTTATCATTATGCTATTTATAGGAAGCCTTTCTGTATTTTTTCCTAAAGTTTAGATACCAAACAATGGATATGCAAATGAAGAACTATCTACTCATCCTACTCTTTTCACTCCCCCCTTTGCTTCTGTCAGGACAGGAAAATACAACCACCCGGGCCGTTACCTCATCAACGATGTTGAACATAGGAGGATCAGACGTACTCGATACCTATCTCACCCCGCTCGACTACCGGGGAATCCATCTGGGGCTGCTCAATGAGCGATTGCAGGTAGCCGGATTCGGCAATATGAACTGGATCAACCAGCAAAAGGTATGGGCGGAATATACTTCAAACAATAATGAAGCTCAAAACGGGCTTGTGGCCACGGGATTCTTGGGATATAGCTGGGGGTCGATGCGCAGATACCAAATCGCAGAGGGCTTAAATCTGATGGCAGGTCCCTATCTGTCGGGAGAAGCCGGCTTTATCTATAACCTGCGTAACGGCAATAATCCGGCCTCGGCAAAACTATCGATCGAAACAGGGGCTTCCGTAATGGCCGTTTATCAGCTGAAATGTTTCCCCCGCTTTCCGATTACGTTGCGCTATCAGGCCTCATTGCCGGTAATGAGCGTATTCTTTTCGCCCCATTACGAACAATCTTATTATGAGATTTTTTCTTTAGGAAATACATCGGGCATCGTGAAATTCGGATCATTCCATAATAGATTCGACCTGAACAACATGTTTACGGCCGACTTGCCGATAGGTGCGATCAATCTGCGCATCGGATTTCAAAGCAAGATTCATAATACGCATGTCAATGACATTAAAACACGACGTATCAGCAATGCTTTCATGATCGGATTTTCAAAAGAGTTTTTACCCTTCAACCGTAAAAAACCGGCCGTATCGCCGGGCCGCATTGTCAATGCATTGTGATAATGGCGCATTTATACCTTGATGTTAAAAAATAAATTATACATAAATGAAAAATATTTTTTCCATCTGTACCGTTTGGGCATTTATTCTATTTGCCGGATGTGTAGAGGAACCTCAATTTTCCAACACCCCTCAGGGGAACCTGGATGCCTGCTGGAAAATTCTGAATGAGAAATATTGCTTCTTCTCCTTTAAACAAGAGGAATACGGGCTCGATTGGAACGAAGTGTATGAGCGTTACAGCAAACAAGTGGGTCCCGGCATAAACAAAGATTCATTGTTTACGGTACTCAACAACATGATGGCCGAATTGCGCGACGGGCATGTCAACTTGTACACCCCTTTCAACATAGGGCGCTATTGGGACTGGTTTCAAGACTACCCCCGAAATTTCGATGCGAATATTCAACGAAACTACCTGGGCAATAACTACCGCATCGCGGGAGGGATGAAATATACGATTCTGCCCGATTCGATCGGTTATATCTATTACGGCAGCTTTTCGAATGGTGTAGGCGAAACCAATCTCGACTATGTTATGGCTTATCTCTATACTTGCAAAGGAATCATCATTGATATCCGCGACAACGGTGGGGGCAGCCTGACTCAGGTAAACACGATTGCGGGGCGTTTTACAAACGAACGATACTTATCGGGATACATACAGCATAAGACGGGAAAAGGACATGATGACTTTTCGGGTCTGTATCCGATGTACCTGGATCCGTCGGACAGGATTCATTACCGTGGACCGGTTGCGGTGCTGACAAACCGTTCGGTATTC
The DNA here is from genome assembly GCA_036655755.1 of Bacteroidales bacterium. Taxonomy (GTDB): domain Bacteria; phylum Bacteroidota; class Bacteroidia; order Bacteroidales; family JAUNSR01; genus JAUNSR01. The sequence continues at coordinate 5,231 of JAVVPN010000135.1, forward strand.
AGCGCGGCCAATAATTTTGTCAGCGTAATGCAACTGCTTCCGCAAGTGGTTACCATAGGCGACCGTACGGGAGGGGGCAGCGGATTGCCATTTTCGTCCGAACTGCCCAACGGGTGGTCGATCCGGTTTTCCGCCTCCCCGATATACGATTCGGAAAAACAGCATACCGAGTTCGGAATCAATCCGGACAAACGGGTAAATATGGACCTGGAGGATATGCTCAACGGTATCGATTCGATTATTGAGGCAGCAAAAGATACGCTGTTGGAGATACACGAAAAAAGTTTTAGTTAAAATTCTTTTATCGCTATATTGAATATCAAATACTTGCGTAAAGCCAACACTTAAAGAGGCGATAAAATCAACACAGGTATTGTGAAATCGAAAAAGTCGTCCTATCTTTGCAGTGCAAAAGCAAGGAAGCGGATGTGGTGTAATTGGTAGCCACGCCAGACTTAGGATCTGGTGCCGCGA
>JAVVPN010000136.1:0-5633 GCA_036655755.1 Bacteroidales bacterium
TCCAAATAAAGAGAGGCTCCTCTTGCAATTTTCATTGCTCGGGGAGCCTCTCTTTATTTGAATATATTTTATGCTAAAAAAACAAAATAATAACGACGTAGCCCTATTAAAACATAAATAGTTATATTTTTTATTTATATTTATAAATACGTTTATTGATGTAATCTATTTTAAAATACCCCTAATGCTACGTGCGTCTTTTTTCCTTTTACTTCTTCTTTTCGGATTAAAAACATCCGCCTATAATCATACAACCGATTCTTTGTTATCAATACTTGACAACGAAATTAAGGTCGACAATCACTATATCCGTAAGCGCCAAAAACGGATCGATTCGCTTATTCTGCAAAATACGATTACGACAACCCCTCTCGAACAATTCGAGCTGAATGACAAAATTTATGATGAATATATTTATTACAAATATGATTCGGCTTTGTATTATCTCGACAAAAAATACCAACTGGCAAAAAAAATAAAAAACCAGAAGCTTCTGTTCGACATTCAGATAAACCGCGTAAACTTATTTATCATTAACGGCTTATTCTGGGAAGCGCAATACCATCTGAATCGTATCAGCCCTAAAGAGCTCACTCCGGCTCAACAAATAGATTATTACAGTAACAAGTTCAGACTTCACCTTTATCTCTCTCAGAACAGCTACGATTTTATCAACACGACAGCCTACGCGAATTTGTTTATGGAAAGCAAAAATGAGATTATGTCGGAATTAGATAATTTCGACATGCTTCCTCCCGACATCAGATGCTACATATACCGATACAACAAGCAAGGGCAAAGATTGGCTGACTTGCTCGATCATTTACTTTCACAAGCACAGAAAGGCACACGCCTGTACTCTTTTATTTGTTTATGGAAAGCTCATATCGCTCGGGAAAACGAAAATCAGGACGAGCTGCTCCAATATCTTGCACTCGGCGCTATTTCGGATATAAAGGGAACGATTAAAAACAGTCAGAGCATGTACCTCATAGCATCCGAGATTTTCGAAAACGGGAATAACATCGAACGCGCTCAGCAATATATCCAGGCGGCTCAAAACAACATGCTCATCTCTAAATCGCTGATTTATAAATTACGCGTAAGCCAACTGGTGTCGGTTATAAATACGGAATATGCTAACCGAAATATCCAATATCAGAAACATCTGATTGTATTTATATGCACCATCAGCATCTTATCCCTTGGGTTGATATTTACCGTAATTTTTCTGATGAAACAAATGAAAAAACTAAAATGCGCCCAAGCTCAATTGATACAGAATCATGAAGACCAATTGGAGTGGAATAAAAAATTAAACGAATTAAATAAAGCATTAGCACAGACAAACCATATCAAAGAAGAATATATCGGAATGTTTCTGGGTATGCCCCCCTATTATCTGGATAAAATGGCCGAATACAGAAAACAGATTATCAAACTACTGAAGCAAGGCAAAATCCCGGAATTGCATGAATTTTGCAAATCAACCAAAAACATTGAAGATGAAAATGATTTTTTACACAAAGAGTTCGACCGTATGTTTTTAAGCATCCTTCCGGGGTTTATCGACGAATTCAACAGCCTGCTTGAAAAAGATGCCGTCATTTCCCCTCGCCCGGGAGAGATGACCGTCGAACTGCGTATTTACGCATTAATACGTCTTGGCATTAAAGACAGCGCGCACATTGCCAAATACCTCCGTTATTCGGTTAACACCATTTACAACTACCGGTCCAGGATAAAAAGCAAAGCAATCGTCCCGAAGGAGGATTTTGAAAAAGAAGTGATGAAAATCGGCACTATTAAAAAGTAATATTCCATCAATCGACCGGTTTTATACCTAAAGTAACTTTTTCACAATGGCGTCATTCTTATATTAGCATTCATATCCAACTAAAAACAAACAACTGATTACAAGTATATTAAAGAGAAAAACAATGTGATTTAAGCTTATATTGTATCTATACATGCTTTTAGAAATAATATAAGCTTTCGATATTTGAGATATAGCTATGAATAATTTTTAATTATCATCATATCCCAAATTATCCCGAAAAGATATGCCTAACTTAAAAAACCAAACCTATCAGTTAAACTCGCCCGAAACTCCTCTTACATCGAATCACCGGATTCATTCGACGAAAGATCTGAAAAATCTATTTGCGCATCTCGAAGAGGATTTTCATAAACCATTGGTTATGCATATGCTCGGATATAGCCACAGAACAATAGCGGAAACATTAAATATCGAAATTAAAGAAGTAGAGAGCAGATTACTATATGCTTATCGTCATATTGAAAATTTTACTCCTGAATTTTCAGGATAAGTTGAAGCATATTTCTAAAAGGTAAAACAGACAGCTCGGTTGTTTTATTTATCTTTGTCTTATTTCCCGAAATAACTCCGGAGAAATCAGATTATATGCAGATAAAAGCTCACCTCTTCTTAGCAATAAGTTGTATTTTATTCTTTTCCGGTTGCCGGCAACATAATCCGGCCAACCGCAGCCGCCTTGAGATTGAGACGAGCGAGGGGGATATCCTAGTGGAATTATACAATGAAACGCCTGCTCACCGCGATAATTTCATTCGCCTTGCACAGGCCGGATTCTACAACGATTTGCTATTTCACCGTATAATCAACGGTTTTATGATTCAGGGGGGCGATCCGACCTCAAAAAATGCGCCGCAAGGGGCTTTGCTCGGCGCCAAAGATACCGGCGAACTGATTGAGCCGGAGTTTCGTTATCCGCTTTATTTCCATAAACGAGGTGCCCTGGCGGCAGCCCGCGAGGGAAATACGCAGAATCCCGAAAAAAAATCGAGCGGTTCGCAATTCTATATCGTATGGGGAAAGAAATTTTCAGAAAAGGAATTGTCGGAAGTGGAGCGATCACGCAACGAACAAATCCTGCAAGATAAAACTAACCAACTTTTCGCAGCCAATGAAAAGCGTTTAAATCAACCGGCCGACGAGATGGATATGGCTACATTGCAACAACTGATGGATTCGCTTCGCTCAGAAGCAAAATTACAACTAGAAGACACCCGAAGTTGGTTCCATATTCCCGATAGTATCCGAACCATCTATAAAAATGAGGGAGGTAGCCCCTGGCTCGATAATGAATATACCGTTTTCGGAGATGTGATTGAAGGGTTGGATGTAGTCGAAAAAATCCAATCCCTCCCCACCGATGCAAACGGGCGTCCGATCAAAGATATTAAAATGAAAATAAAACTACTCAAATGATAGAAGTAAACAAATACACGCTTCCTAACGGATTAAAGCTGCTTCATCACAAAGATGAAAGCACGCAAATGGTGGCTCTAAACGTATTATACAATGTGGGTGCCCGCGACGAAGATCCGAATCATACAGGATTTGCCCATCTTTTCGAACACCTGATGTTTGGCGGATCTGAACACATTCCTGATTTCGACGCTCCCCTACAGGAAGCCGGAGGCGAAAACAACGCATGGACCAGTGACGATATTACGAATTATTACGATGTGGTGCCGCTTCAGAATGTAGAAACCGCATTCTGGCTGGAGTCGGATCGTATGTTGAGTCTGAATTTCTCGCAGAAAAGCCTCGATATTCAAAAACAGGTGGTAGTGGAAGAGTTCAAGCAACGCAACCTCAACCAGCCTTATGGCGATATTTCGTTGCTGATTCGTCCCCTCGCCTACCAAAAACACCCTTATCAGTGGCCAACCATCGGCAAGGAAGTAAGCCATATCGAACAGGCTACGCTCGAAGAGGTGAAGGATTTCTTTTTCCATCATTATGCACCCAATAACGCCATTCTGGCCGTGACGGGCAACATCTCATTTGAAGATGCAATCGCTTTGACCGAAAAATGGTTCGGCCCCATTCCGGCCCGCGACGTAAAACCGCGCAATCTGCCGGTAGAACCGAAACAAACAGAAGCCCGTTTTCTGGAAGTGGAGCGCGATGTGCCGATGGATGCCATCACCAAGGCATACCACATGTGCGCGCGCACGGATAAAGATTATCATGCATTCGATATTTTATCAGATATTTTATCGAACGGCCGTTCGGCCCGTTTGCCTCAACGCTTGATGATGGAGAAAAAACTGTTTTCAGAGGTAAACGCCTATATTTCGGGAAGCATCGAACCGGGACTTTTCTTCGTAACCGGCAAACCGGCGCCCGGCGTATCGCTCGAAGAGGCCGATCAGGCGCTTCAAGAAGAATTGCGTATTCTTACGGAAGAGGTTGTTAGTGAGAAGGAGCTGACCAAACTGGTCAATAAATTTGAATCGAACGATGTGTTCTCCAATATTTATTACCTCAATAAAGCTACTAATCTGGCCTATTTTGAGTTATTGGGAAAAGCGGAAGATATCAATACCGAGGTGGACAAATACCTGGCGCTTACCCCCGAACAGATTCGCAGGGTTGCGCAGGAAACTTTCCGACCGGAAAATTGCTCTACCCTCTATTATCGGGCAAAGAAATAAATTTGGCAGAAGGCCTAAAACAGAGAAACCGGACGATCCTCCTCAGAATCGTCCGGTTTCTTTGTTTTATTTTACGGTTTGCTCAAAAGTACGCCACAAATTATCGTTCGGTACGGGAGCAACTATTTCAATCGGTTCTTTCGACACCGGATGGGTAAATGCTACCCGACGGGCATGCAACGAAATACCGCCGTCCGGATTTGAGCGATCGAATCCATACTTCAAATCCCCTTTAATGGGACATCCGATTTTAGCCAACTGACAACGAATCTGATGGTGTCGCCCTGTTTTAAGGTCTATTTCAAGCAACATATAGCGATCGCTCCGCGCAATCAGTTTATAATGCAAAATCGCCTTTTTCGAATCGGGTTTTTCTATATCGTAAGCATACGATTTATTTTGCTTCTCGTTGCGTACCAAATAATGAACCAGTTCTGCTTCGGGAGCTATATCTTTTGCTTTGACAATCGCCCAATAGGTCTTCTTCACTTCGCTCTTTCGGAACATCTCATTCAACCGGGTCAGCGCCTTGCTGGTTTTAGCAAAAAGCACAATCCCCGATGTCGGACGGTCGAGTCGATGGGTAACCCCGACAAATACATTGCCCGGCTTGTCATATTTTTCCTTCAGCCATCTTTTCAAGGTTTCAGAAAGCGGTTCATCTCCCGTCTTATCACCTTGCACAATCTCATTACACGTTTTGCTTACGGCTATTATGTGGTTGTCTTCAAAAAGGATTTCCATTGATTTTTTATTGAAATGATAGATCAAAGACAAAAGTAATAAAAAGTCGTTTCCATTACAACAAACCCAATGGTTGGATACGGCCACCGCCTATCCCCCGATCGCCCCAACTCTTTGCAGATTATCCAACTAAAACGCTTCGCCGTTACGCTATCTTTTATCTCCTACTTTCTAACCCTTTGCCTCCTACTGGCTGGGATGATGCTCCGCGAGCAACTCAATCGTCGCCCGTGAAGAACACAAGTGTCGCTCCCGAAGAACACAAAGATTGTCCGCGAGCGACTTTCGGGTTGCTCGCGAACAATCTTCAAATTTATCGGGAACCGCAATCGGGTTACTCGTGAATAAGACTTGATGGAAGTAGGAGGAATAAGTTATGGATGTGGGAGGGATTTGAGAAG
>JAVVPN010000137.1:0-5479 GCA_036655755.1 Bacteroidales bacterium
AATGGAATGATTCCAAATAGGATAAAAAGCCTAGGACTTTCATATACTTATTAAAACACAGAAAAATGTACGTAACGCTTTGGATTCTGTTTCAAATCGAACAAAAGCTTCGATGCGTTATCAGCTGTACTATTCAAATTATTGTATAACGTTTTATCGTTTAATAATAATCCCATGCTGTTATCCGTCGAATTCAACTTTTCGGTTGTCATCTTCAAGTTGCTTAATGTGGCGTTCATCGTATTTACGGTAGTTGCCAAATCTAATGTTTTTAGCCCGGTACTAATATCAGCAAAGTTCGTGGTAATGATTTGCAAGTCGGACACAATTCCAGGTACGTCTTTTATCAGCAAACGGTTCAGCTGGCGCGTAGAAGCTTCCAGATTGCTCGTTGTTCGTTCAATATGCGTCAGCGATTGCGCAAGAGAAGGATGACTCACAATCGCCTGCAAACTACATAAAAGACTATCTATACGCGGCAGGATAGATTCTACACCAGGCAGAATCTTATCCTGTACAGCCTCCATCATATCCTCACCCATCCGGCCTTCAATCGTATCTCCGGTAATCATATAATCATCCACATATTTATTCAGACGAATATGCAGTTCGGCACCACTTAGCAGACTCTTCACAATCGTGATATAGCTACCTTTATTAATCTTCATCTCTTTTTCAAGGCTGATCTCCACCGTAATTTTGTCGATTGCATCATAATCATAATTAATACTCCTGACAAGACCCACCTTAAACCCTTCAACAAACACCGGACTGGAAATTGTTACATCCTTTACGTTATTAAACGCAACATAGTAATGGTTGGCTGGCTGAAACAAATTAATTCCCTTCAGATAATTAATTCCAAAATACAGCAAGGCTAGGCTAACAATCGTAACCAATCCTATCTTTGCCTCTTTAGTGAATAAATTTTTCATTTTCTTGTTTATAATATATTCTTACTGTCTAACTATTAATACTCAACCTTCTGACCATCTTTAAAGGCCACAATAAAAGCATCTTTAAAATTCTTAGCAACCTTTCGGCGTAAATTACGGATCGTATTAAAGTCCGTGGTTTCACCATACGTATATTTATAAATTCCACGCTCCACAAAAAAGTCTACCCCCTTATAGCCCTTAAACAACTTAGAGGAGGAGGATAATTTTTTCTCTGCTGTCAAAATCTGTATTTTATAAATAAGCACATCTTTCTTGTTTATATCCTTCACTTTATCCGTATTCGCAAGACGAGGTATTGTAGAAGACTCTCGATCTGACGTATCCACCGAAACGGATTCCACATCTGATTCGCGCTGTTTACGCTGAAGAATATCCTCCTCACTACCCACAGGAAAAGCGGTGTACTCTTCTGCTGGCTGCGTTTGTGGCGCCGCCTGTACTTCACGAACCTCCGCTGTCGTTTCAAGCTGTTCGAGCGGAGCTATCGCGCTGTCATCCGACAGTGCTCCCTGCTTGCGGTCGTACTCTCTTTTATATTTAGAAAACGCATTATAAAGCGCACGAGACAACATATTACGCCCAGCCTCAGTCTTCATAAAACGCTCCTCCTCGCGGTTGGATATAAAACCCAATTCCACCAACACACTAGGCATGCTGGTTTTGCGGAGAACGAGAAGTCCCGCCTGACGCACACCCCTATTTTCACGATTCGCTACCGTAAACGCTTTTTGAATTTCGGAAGCCAGCCCAATGCTCTGCTCCACATGCTTATTCTGCATGAATTCAAAAATAATATACGATTCCGAAGAGTTCGGATCAAACCCTTCGTATTTCTGCAGATAGTTATCTTCCAACAAAATAGCAGAGTTCTCACGCATAGCAACCCCCAGATTTTCATCTGTTCGTGCCAGACCCAACGTATAAGTTTCAGTACCTACCACATTGTTGCCACGCTTAACTGCATTCGTATGAATTGATATAAACAAATCAGCTTTGTTGCGATTCGCAATATTAGCCCGCTCGTCCAATTCAATAAAACGGTCTGTCTTTCGTGTATAGATAACCTTTACATCCGAATGTTTCTCAGTTATCAAATCACCCAATTTGAGTGCGACTGAGAGATTGATTATTTTCTCATCTATCACTCTTCCACGGGCACCCGGATCTTTTCCTCCATGCCCAGCATCAATCACCACAGTAAATATCTTTTCGCCGGCATGTAATGCTGGAACAAAAAAAGACAATACAACCAACAGATTTATATATAGAAGAAGCTTTCTATTCACGACTCAGTTTACTTGCAAGTTTGGTGCAAATGTAATGCTTTTTACTTATTTACGAGAGTCTTTTACCCTAAATATTGTTGCGAGCTCGACAAAATACAAAAAAGGGACGACTGTTTTGACAGCCATCCCTTTAATAATATTCTTGTACTCGGAATTATTCAGAAACCACTTCGAAAGGAATTTCTACAGAAACCTCCTTGTGCAGTTTAATAATAGCTTTGTATGCTCCAACTTCCTTTACAGCATCCTTGATAAGGATTATTTTACGATCTACTTCGAAACCAGCCTTTGCCAAAGCTTCAGCAACCTGGATATTCGTTACAGAACCGAAAATCGTACCTGTAGAACTTGTTTTTGCACCGATTGTTAGCGAAACGCCTTCCATCGTAGCAGCCAAAGCAACAGCATCTTCTTTGATCTTAGCCAACTTGTGAGCACGTTGTCTCAAGTTTTCAGCCAATACCTTTTTTGCCGATTCCGAAGCGATTACCGCTTTGCCTTGGGGGATTAGAAAGTTACGTCCGTAACCGGATTTTACTGTTACGACATCGTCCTTGTAGCCTAAATTAGCTACATCTTCTTTCAAAATAAGTTGCATATATTCTGTCTCCTCTTTTTTTTTAAATTATTTCATCAAATCGGTTACGTAAGGAAGCAGCGCCAAATGACGTGATCTCTTTACAGCTTGAGCAATACGACGTTGGAACTTCAAAGAAGTACCCGTGATACGACGAGGTAAAATTTTACCCTGCTCATTCAAAAATTTCTTCAAGAATTCCGGGTCCTTATAATCGATATACTTGATACCGTTCTTTTTGAAACGGCAATATTTTTTCTTCTTAACGTCTACTGAAGGCGGAGTTAAATATCTGATTTCTGATTGTGTTGCTGCCATGATTAATTATTCTCCTTTACTGTTTCTTTTGATGATTTCAAACTTCTTCTCTTTGCTGCATATTCTGCTGCATATTTATCCTGGCGGAAGGTCAGGAAGCGAATCACGCGCTCATCACGACGGAAGTTTACTTCCAAAGTGCTGATAGTTTCGGGATTTGCTTTAAATTCAACCAGCTGATAAAAGCCTGTTGTCTTCTTGTCGATCGGGTACGCTAGCTTACGCAGGCCCCAATTCTCCTCATTCACAATTTCGGCTCCTTCTGCTTTCAGAATGCCTGTGAATTTTTCTACCGCTTCCTTCATCTGTGCATCAGACAAAACGGGAGTCAAAATGAAAACGGTTTCGTAATTGTTCATAAAACGCTGTTTTATATTTGTAATTAATAAAAAATTGCGGTGCAAAGGTAGGCATAATATCTTAACGTGCAAACATTCCGTGCAATTATTCTAGGAAAAACACATCTAATTCTTGAGAAACAAAAGTAAGCAGATGCTTTCCGATAGCCGGTTTCAATTGATTGTCGCCGGTAAATAGTTTGCAAAGAAAGGGTGCAAGCGTATATTAGTTTCATACCGATGAAACTAAAGTTTCGTTCCCATGAAACAAAAGTTTCATCGGCATGAAACTAAAGTTTCACCTAAATATTTATTACTGAAACTAACGTATTGTATGACCTGACAATTATTCGTATTTTTGCAAGTTAAAGAACAAAAAGAATCCACCTAATTTAAAAAAAATGAAGATAAGAAAGACGCAAGCAACAGATATGGGCATCATCATGACCATCTACGCACAAGCAAAACTTTTTATGCAAAAGAATGGAAATGAAGGGCAATGGGTTGACGGTTACCCCTCAAAGGATCTAATAATGAAAGACCTGACAAAAGGAAACAGTTATGTTTGCATTGATGATAAGGATGAAATAATCGGCACCTTTTGTTTTGCACAAGGAGATGATGACACCTATGCTAAAATATATAACGGTAGCTGGCTGAACAATCAGCCTTATGGCGTAGTACACCGCATAGCCGGGACAGGAAAAGCCAAAGGTATTGCCACCTTTTGCCTACAATGGTGCTTCGCACAATGTCATAATATCAGGATTGACACCCACCAAAACAACCTGATCATGCAAAACATCCTGAGTCAAAACGGATACACACCCTGTGGCATTATCTACACAGAAAATGGCACAGAAAGACTGGCCTTCCAAAAATATGTCAAGTGAGCGCTACGCGCGGGGATAACAATAGGCGGAAATCAGCAGCAGATCAAGCGTCTCAAAGGCTTATTTCACCAATGCCGTAGAAGCTTCGGTCATATATCCTCCGACCCCATCCCGACCGATTCGGTCAAGGCTTCAGAGTAAATTTCGATATGATGACAGACGAATCATATACATGTTGTAACTTTACATCAAATATCAATATTAAATCTCATTAATACATATATGGTTTATAATTTAGCGCTACTTCTACCATGTGCCATGTGCCTGATTGGTGCTGCCTGGTTGATTTGTAATAGGAAAAGCAATACCCGCGCTCAAAACATCTTAGTTGTGGGATTCCTTGCTTCGGGAACATTCTTTCTCACCACGGCGAACTACATTGTGGGAAATCTCGACAGCTCAACACTTATGTGGTGGGATATAGTTGATAGTTTTGGAACCATGCTCATCATTCCAACCATGCATCTCTATTTTCGGTCAACCATATTGGAGAAACAGTTTACGTGGAGGGAGTACATTTGGTTTGCTCCGGCACTTGTGGTGGGAATAGGTGTCGCTACAACCTATATGCTAATGGATAAAACGCAAATACAAGGGTTCATTCAGACCGTTTTAATTGACAGAGAAGAAAATAGCATTTATACCGATACTATATACAAAGTGAACCGATTAATCGGCTATAGAATCTACCATCTGATGACACTCATTCAAATCGCAGGGGTCGTTATATTTGCTGTTCGGGGAGTGCGGGAGTACCACCAGCGACTTCGTGATTTCTACTCGGATGCGGATGATAAGGCGATCAATTCCGATAACAAAACTTTACGATGGTGCATACTTACCATTCCGATGGCACTCGCTTTAATCATTCCCGATATTCGATTTTGGGGCGGACATCCCGTATGGATATCCATTCTATTTATCGCTTGGGCGGTTGTCTACTTTGCTTTGTTCTACATCAGTTTACAGAAAAAATACAGGGTTGAAAACTTTGTACAAGACTTACGACAGGCCGACCTTGATGAGAAGAGTTATTGCGATGTGACTGAAGCTGAAGAGCTGAATGTGGACAACGGAGAAATGCTTGACAGGCAAATATCTGAGCAGG
>JAVVPN010000138.1:0-5236 GCA_036655755.1 Bacteroidales bacterium
CAGATAATAATCGGCTCGCAAAGTTACTGCTTTTCTTTGAAATACAAAACATTCATTTAAAAAACAGGCTTTTTTCAGGCTGATTAAATGCTTTTTACAACTTTATATCTTTTTCTTTGATCCACTCCATTACATTGGCCGGAGCCTGCTGTTTAGTTAGTTGATCCTTCATATAATCCATATAAGGGGCCGCATGCTTGAAGAAACGGTAATATCCCTCACACAAATAATTCTGTCCTTCTTCACCATCCACACTCTTGGCAAACCGATTTTTCGGACATTCACCGTTACAAGCAAACAGATATTTGCATCGGCGGCACTGCTCGGTCAGGGTGCTTTTCTTCGCACGGCCGAACTCTTGCTGGCGCTCGCTATACATCATCTCTACCAACGTATGCGTATGAATATTGCCTAGTTTGTATTCGGGGAAGACATAATGGTCGCAGCTATACACGTCGCCGTTAAACTCCATCACCCCCGCGTGGCCGCACTCTTTTGCCATCGAGCATACACCCGGCTGCTCTCCGATCCAGTTGGCCAGCGTCGAGTCGAAAATCTGTATAAAGATATCCCCCACATCATTGCGCACCCATTCGTCGAAGATCGTACACAGGAAGTTACCCCATTGTTCGGGCGTCACCGAGAAGTCGGCCAATTCACCCCCTTCATTTACGGACGAAAGCGTACGTCCGTCCTGATGGTTCGTGATTCGCTCTACAATAGGCGTGAACTGAATGTATTTGCACCCAATCTCTTTAAAGAAGTTATAAAAATCGAGCGGGTAATCGGCGTTGAAGTCGTTGATCACCGCCATGGCATTCCACTCTACATTATACTTATTGAGCATACGGATACCCTGCATCACCTTATGAAACGAAGGCATCCCCTGTTTATTCTTACGGTATTCGTCATGAAACTCCTGAGGCCCGTCGATCGACACCCCTACCAGCCAGTTGTTGTCGCGCAAAAAGTGGCACCACTCTTCCGTAATCAGCGTACCGTTGGTTTGTATGCAATTGTCAATCTGTCGTCCGCGCGCATATTTGCGCTGCAGCTCCATCGCCTTCTTATAAAAAGAGAGCGGACGCATAAAGGTCTCTCCCCCGTGCCATGTAAACAACACCTGCGGGGTGGTCTGCGAATTGATATATTCCTCTACAAACTTTTCGAGCAATTCGTCACTCATCACATGTTTCGGGTTATCCTTATATAAATTACCTTTCTCCAGGTAATAACAATATTTACAAGCCAGATTACAATGCGAACCGACCGATTTCGCCATCACATAAAGGGGCCGGGAAAAGAGTGAATATGTTTTTTCCATCCGAAAATAAATTCTAAGATTTGATGATTTCAATAAAGAGCGTCGAATATACAATAAAAAAAGAAGCCTCCCACTTTCTGAAACGTCTTATAGTGTCTTTAAAAACTATTTATACCACTTCTTACAAAAGCTGATAGTTGTATTAAGCACGCCTAACTGTACATCCGGCAATTCCTCATGGGATACACATTGGTGCCTCATGGGGAACACTTTATTTCCTCATGAGGGGCGGTTGTGTGCGCCAAGAGGCACCAATGTGTGCTCCATGAGGCACACAACTGCCCCTCATGGGGGACACTTAACCCCAGCAAGTGTGAAAACCCGAAGCACAAGCACCCATTCAAATAGCTACTTGCACCGAAATCATCTACCAAAAGGAATAAAAGGAAACGACGCCCTTACAATAAACGAAAGCCACACACCCTTACAATAAAAGGGCGCCCTCCTATTAAAAGAAGTGGCGCCCTTTCATCTAATTATTTATCAGATCGGTTATTCTATCTGAAGAACCTGCTCTTTGATTGGAGTTGATGCATCAAACTCGGTAGCCACATAGGTACTAGCGGTAGAAACAGGAACGGTATATTGTTTCAAAACGTTGTTGAAATCAGTATAGTTAATTACAATTTTAGTAATCCCTGCCAATTTCGTAGCGGGTACTGTAAAGCTGGCAATACCATTTGCTCTTTGCGGAGGCAGAATCAAAGCACCTTGATAAGTGGTAATAAAATCGAGCGTCCACACACCGGCATTCGGATTGGGAAGATCAGATGGCACGGTATCCTTTTTAACAGCAGGAACTGCCTTAGCTTCGGCCGATTCATCAACAACCATTGTGTTATTCTGAACAAGGTTTACAAAAATCGGCTCAGACATCCAAAAAGAATGGAATAGGATATTGATATATCCCAAATCACCGTTTGTCACCACCCATGCTCTGTCGATATAACCAGGGTCACGTTTTTTTACCACCACTGAATCGACATTGTCAACGGTCATATCCCATACCGGTTTGGTAAGCACCTTTTCAAGATTCAGTAAATAAACACTGAGAGCAGGAGCCGTACCGACTACATCTTTAAAAGTAGCGATCACCCATTCGCCATTCACTACTTTACTCACATACACACTTGCGTTTGTCGGAGTAAGCGTATTTCCTTTTTCAGTTTTTAATGTAAAGGTATTATTCGCTTCATCCAACTGCACCATAGCGAAACTTTGATAGATGCGATCTCTATCATCATCATCGTTATCGTCGCATGCCCAGAAGGCAGTTAATCCGATTAATAAGGAAATCAATCCCCACACAATAGCATTACGTTTCATACAAAAAAGTTTAATTAATACACATTGCTATTTTCAACCACACATATATAGCTTAACGCTTTATCCTAACATCTTTCACAACCGAGGCGGCCGCATTGCGGGCCGCTCCCACACCACCCAGACGCCGACGCATCCGCTGATATCCGGCCAGCATGGCCTCGCGTTTTTCACCCTCCGGCAAAATGGCGCTCAGCTCTTCGATCACCCGGTCGGGGGTAAACTTATATCCCAACAGTTCGGGCACCACCTCCTCATCGACAATGAGGTTTACCAGCGACACGAAGCGAACTTTCAACACACGGCTCATTATATTATAGAACAACTTTCCGCCACCCACGTGATAGCACACTACCTGCGGAACATTCAGCACAGCCGTTTCGAGCGTAGCCGTCCCCGACGTCACCAATGCCGCCCGGGCATTGAGTAGTAACTCGTGGGTTTTGCCAAATACGATACGTATCTTATTATCGCCCAAAACCTCCCGGTAAAATTCGGGAGTCAGGCCGGGCGCACCCGCTATTACGGGCTCATATTGAGGGAAGGCCTGCATCACCTCCAGCATGCGGGGCAAATTAGCTTTCACCTCTGCCTTTCGACTGCCAGCTAATATAGCAACAACCTGTTTTTCTGAAAGTTCAGATTCATGTTTAAATGAGTCCGCTTGTTTTTTATTTTTAAGAAAATCGGTTAATTCATCTACCGTAGGGTTGCCCACATACTCCACGGGGTACTGATGGCGCGCATAGAAATCGGTTTCAAACGGCAAGATGCACAACATCTTATCCACATAACGTTTGATATCCTTTATGCGGTATTCCTTCCATGCCCATATTTTAGGTGAAATATAATAATGTACGGGGATATCGAGATGCTCTTTTACAAAGCGGGCAATCTTGAGGTTGAAGCTCGGATAATCTACCAATATCACCACGTCGGGGCGAAAGGCCAGGATATCCTGCTGACACTGCCGCATATTCCGCAAAATGGCCGGCAAATGTTTTATCACCTGCACGAAACCCATATACGCCATCTCGCGGTAATGCTTCACGAGCGTACCCCCTTCGGCCTGCATCAAATCGCCTCCAAAAAAACGGAATTCCGCTTCGGGATCCTCTTGCTTGAGGGCATGCATCAAGTTGGCAGCGTGTAAATCGCCCGATGCCTCTCCGGCAATCAAATAATACTTCATTTATCTATATTCTATATTTTTACATTAAAGTATAAATGCGCCCGACATCAAGATTTAAGCTCCTGCATGTAAGCGAACTCGGCGATAAACCGATGGGCGGTCATATCGATGCGGCAAGGCACCACCGACACGAAGCCCTCGCGCAATGCCCATTCGTCGGTATCTTCCGCTTCGGGCTCAAGGTTGTGGAAAAAGCCGGTCAGCCAATAGCCGTCCTGCCCCTCTTCGCCAACCCGGCGCTCAAATTCCTTCGCCCAATATCCGGCCGCCTGCCGGCATACGCGGATACCTTTCACCTCATCCACATCCGGAATGTTAACATTGAGGCAAATGCCGCGCTGAATGCCCCGCTGCAACACGTCGGTCACAATGGTGCGCGCATAATTGACCGAATGGGTAAAATCGGCATCCTTATCAAAATTGCACAATGAAAAACCGATTGAATCGACGCCCATCACACACCCTTCGAGCACGGCGCCCATCGTCCCCGAATAAAGGATGCTTACCGCGGCATTCGAACCGTGATTGATACCCGAAACGAGCAGGTCGGGTTTGCCGTCGATCAGTTCGTGCATCGCGAGTTTTACGCAATCAACCGGCGTACCGTTGGTTTGATATACCACCAAATCCTCCTCTTCGCGCACTTTGATCAGATCGAGCGGCTTATTGGGCGTAATCGCCCCCGACTGCCCCGAACGAGCCGAATCGGGCGCCACGACTAATATCTTACCCAGTCCGCGCACAGCTTCCACCAACGACTGGATTCCTTTGGCATTCACACCATCGTCATTTGTTACCAGAATAACCGGTTTCTTATCTTTCGTCTTCATTTCTATAGTTCGTTTTTTATGCACACCGGGTATCTCAACCGAGTGCGGGTTATAGCGTTTTCATTAACCTAAGGCTCAAAATTACAAAAATTCGGCTTACATTTGTCACTTAGCGACCGGAAGCTCTCGGGCTTAAGGCTGCGATAAAGCAACACAAATCCTAAAATAAACACAGATGAAAAAGATTTCATTTTTCGCATTTGCCCTTTCTGCAATTGCCTTGACATCAGCTTGTAAAACAGCACAGAAAACAGAAACCCTGTCGAGTGACGAACTGAACGGCAAATGGACGATTACGAACGTAGATAACAAAGAGATCAAAATCGAGAATGCTCCTTTCATGGATTTCCTTGGCGAAAACAAGATCCATGCCAACGTAGGATGCAACATCTACAACTCAACCTATACTTACGATGCGGCAACGGGCGTATTGACGTTTTCGGCAAATGGCCAGATGACCATGATGATGTGTCCGGACATGGCTACAGAAAGCGCTATCGTAAAAGCCATCTCTACTACTCACAAAGTGGAAAAAGCAAGCACAGCGAACTGCATCAACTTCTTAAA
>JAVVPN010000139.1:0-5193 GCA_036655755.1 Bacteroidales bacterium
CACCCTACCTCAACCCGCCAACCGACTGATCTATTCACGCGCCTCCCATAACCTCGCCGCCAATGTCGTCGTTTATGATTCGTGTGCCCACTTCCGGCTCACCGATCTCTTACCCGTAGCAATTACCACCCCGTTCCATGCCGATACGGTCAGTTATACCCGTTCGGCCTACCGCGACGGAAACTGGGAGTCGCTCATGTTGCCATTCAACTTATCGAAATCCCGGATGCCCGAATCCTATCATTTTGCGAAGTTTTCAGAACTGTCCCCCGATAATACCTTGGTGAAATTTATCCCCGCCGATACACTGGCCGCCCACACCCCTTATCTGATGAGATATGCTTCATCTCCCACCGATACAAAAGAAACAGTTCTTTTCTCTACCACCGATGCCTCGATTACACCTCCGTTACCTCAAGCGGATTTCACAGGAGTCTATCATCGTACAGGTACTTCCGGCAAATACATCTTGGGAATGAAAGACAATAAAGTGATTTTCGGCCGCGGAGGCTCCGCATCTTACGTATCCCCTTTTCGGGCTTATCTCGATTTGGAGCTTCCGGCCGAAAGCGGACCCCTCCGTATCGTCCACCAGTCCGATCAAACTACCGGTTTACAAAATTCAGACTTGTCAAAGAGCTGGTCGTGGCATAGCTCCCGCAAAGGGACGCTTATCCTTACAACTCCCGTAGCCGCACATTTTCTCTTTACGACAATCGACGGCCGGATTATTCGGAGCCTACCACTCGCTCCCGGCACCCACCGCATCGACCATTTACCGTCGGGCGTTGTAATAATCAATAAACGCAAAACGGTAGTGCTATAAATTAAAAATGGGCGTATTGTAAAACATACGCCCATTAACAAATTATCTAAGTATCTTTTTATCAGTGACAATCCTGCGCACAAGTGCGGCATTTTGCCAATTCTCCGCGGAATCGTTTTTCAACAAGCATCCGCAAGCGCTCTTTCAGCGGCTCCAATCGAATCTGATCGAGCACGTCCGATGAAAACGCATACATCAGCAACATCCGCGCTTCCGGCTCGCTGATACCGCGCGAACGCAGATAAAACAGCGCCTGGTTATCCAGCTGTCCCACCGTTGCTCCATGCGAACATTTCACGTCGTCGGCATAAATCTCCAGCTCCGGACGCGTAAACATCCGTGCCTTATCGGTAGCGCACAAATTCTTATTGCTCTGATAAGCCTCCGTCTTGTCGGCTCCCTCACGTACCAGGATACGTCCCGCGAACGAACCCTGTGCCTCATCGTTCAATACATATTTGAACAACTCGTTGCTGTGGCAATGAGGCACCGCATGGTCGATAAACGTAAAGTTATCCACATGCTGCTCACCGTCGGCAATCGCCATCCCCGACAGATGCGACTCAGCGCCTTCGCCGGCGAAAGTCACGTAAAAGTTATTACGCGTAACTCCGTTTGTAAGCGTGATGCTGTTGGTCAGCACATTGCTGTTGGCATCCTGATGCACGAATGTCGAAGCCACCCGTTTCGTCTGGATGGTGTTCTCCTCCAACTCATAATAGTCGAAATAAGCACCCTCTCCCACGAAAATTTCAGCCACCTGGTTCGCCAGGAAGTTTACCGGATTCATCGCATGGTCGCAAAGCAATAATTTCGCTTCGGCATGCTGTTCCAGAATTACCAGAATACGACGGTTTACCAGAAAATCAATCTCGCTGCCCAATACGTTGACCAGCTGAATTGGCTTATCCACCTTTACATTCTTCGGCACGTATAATACGAAACCGTCCTGCGTGAACATTGTATTAAGCGCCACCGCGCCGTCCGCCTTCTGCGAAGCCTGACGGTCGTAGTATTTCTCCGCGATTTGCGGCATCTGTTCGGCAAACTGCTTCAGGCTGCCCGCGTAAACTCCCTCCGGCAATTTAACCGAAGGCTGTTCCTTCGTATAAAAAGCATCGTTCACCATGAAATACAAGAACGTGCTCAGATTCGGAACGTCGCAGCGGAATACCTCATACGGATTTACCGGAATCTCCAGTCTACGCAGGTTCAACCCGTAATCGGGTGCGAAAAACGCCTGTACATCCGTATGGGCGAAAGCCTCCTCTTTCGAAGAGGGAAGCCCCGTTCCTTTCAGCATCGTAAGGGCCGCATCACGCCTGCCGTTCAAAATCAGCGGCGCATATTTATCGATCAGCCCCTTGTTCTGCTCAAACAGGTCGATATATTGTTTTGTAGTTTCTTCCATAGATTCGCAATTATTCGCCCAATTCTTTTTTGATCCAGTCATATCCGCGCTCTTCCAGCTCAAGAGCCAGTTCCGGACCGCCCGATTTCACGATGCGCCCTTTGTAAAGCACATGAATGAAATCCGGTTTGATATAATCCAGCAAGCGCTGATAGTGGGTAATCACGATGGTTGCGTTATCATTCGATTTCAGTTTGTTCACCCCTTCCGAAACGATACGCAAAGCGTCGATATCAAGCCCCGAATCGGTTTCATCCAGAATAGAAAGGCGTGGCTCAAGCATCGCCATCTGGAAAATCTCGTTTCTTTTTTTCTCGCCACCCGAGAAACCTTCATTCACCGAGCGGTTCGCCAGTTTGTTGTCGAGCTCTACCACTTCCCGTTTTTCACGCATCATACGCAGAAAATCAGAAGCCGAAAGCGACTCCAGCCCTTTGTATTTGCGATGTTCGTTGATGGCCGCACGCATAAAGTTTACCATGCTCACACCCGGAATCTCCACCGGATACTGGAATCCAAGGAATACCCCTTCCCACGAACGTTGTTCGGGCGGCATCGACAACAGGTCTTTTCCGTAAAAATCAACCGATCCTTCTGTTACCGTAAAAGCCGGATTGCCCGCCAATACCGATGACAAGGTGCTTTTACCCGCACCGTTAGGTCCCATGATCGCATGTACTTCGCCGGGCTTCACCTCCAGGTTGATCCCTTTCAATATTTCTTTGCCGTTGATATTGGCATGTAAGTTTTCTATTTTCAACATAAACGTGGATTTTTTTAATTTTTATACAGGCTTTGTATTTCGATTGGCTTTTGATGATGCCCCGAACGGGCCGTTATCAAAAGCCAATGCATTATCCGACAGAGCCTTCTAATGATATCGCCAGCAGTTTCTGAGCTTCCACGGCAAACTCCATCGGCAGCTTGTTCACCACCTCTTTTGCATATCCGTTTACGATCAGCCCCACCGCCTCTTCGGTCGGAATACCGCGCTGATTACAATAAAAGATCTGGCTTTCGCTGATTTTCGAGGTTGTCGCCTCATGCTCCACGATCGCCGTATTATTACCGATATCCATCAGTGGGAAGGTGTGTGCCCCGCAATGCGGGCTCAGCAACAACGAGTCACACTGCGTATAGTTACGCGCGTTCGTCGCTTTGGCCGATACCTTCACCAGTCCGCGGTAGCTGTTCTGGCTATATCCTGCCGAAATACCTTTCGAAACGATGGTACTCTTCGTATTCTTGCCCAGATGAATCATCTTCGTTCCGGTGTCCGCCTGCTGGTGGTTGTTGGTTACCGCCACCGAATAGAATTCCCCGATCGAGTTATCGCCGGCCAGCACACAGCTAGGGTATTTCCAGGTAATTGCCGAACCTGTCTCCACCTGTGTCCACGATACTTTCGAGAAATCACCCTTACAAAGGGCCCGTTTCGTTACGAAGTTGTAAATACCACCCACGCCGTTCTTATCGCCCGGATACCAGTTCTGGACGGTCGAATATTTCACTTCCGCGCGGTCGTGCAGGTAAATCTCCACGATTGCCGCGTGCAGCTGATTTTCATCACGCATCGGTGCCGTACATCCCTCCAGATAACTTACGTAGCTGTCGTCGTCCGCCACGATCAGCGTACGCTCAAACTGCCCCGTATTTGCCGCATTGATACGGAAATAGGTGGAAAGCTCCATCGGACAACGCACTCCTTTCGGAATGTAAACGAACGATCCGTCCGAGAATACCGCGCTGTTGAGCGCCGCGTAAAAGTTGTCGCGATAGCCTACCACGCTGCCCAGATATTTTTTCACCAGGTCGGGATAATCTTTTACCGCCTCGCTAAACGAGCAGAATATGATTCCTAGCTCTGCCAGTTTCTCTTTGAAAGTGGTTTTCACCGACACCGAGTCCATCACGGCATCCACGGCCATACCCGAAAGCATCATCTGTTCTTCCAGCGGAATACCCAGCTTGTTGAAGGTTTTCACCAATTCCGGATCCACTTCGTCCATACTTTTCGGGCCCTCCTTTTGTTTCGGAGCAGCGTAGTAGCTGATAGCCTGATAGTCGATCGGCGGAATCGTCAGATGCGCCCAAGTAGGCATCTTCAAGGTCTTCCAATATTCGAAAGCCCGTAGTCGGTAGTCGAGCAGCCATTCCGGCTCACCCTTCTTTGCCGAGATGAGGCGGACCACCTCTTCATTCAGTCCCACCGGAATCACCTCCGTATCGATTTCTGTCACGAAACCATACTTATAGTCGCTCCCGGTTACTTCATCCAATATGTTATTTGGGTTCTCTTGCATATAATTGGTTTAAAATAGAGATCTATATAAATTAAACAGTTTTCAAAATAGGTTGTTCGGTATTTTCCCGCACCGGGGCGTTATCCTCATCCGCCGGTATCGAATCGGTGGCTGTCCGCACGCGTTTAATGAAGTCGATGCTCCATCCTGCCACCTCTTTCACGGGGTTGTATAAAACCGACTGCTCCCGCATTTTATTTCCGGGTATCTGTACGTACTCGGAAGCCAGTGTTACCAGATTGAAAATCACGCTAAATAAGAGAATATACTTGAGTCCTCCAAAAATCGCTCCTAATAATTTGTTAACACCTCCCAAGGCCATGATCCCGAGTGTACGGGTCAGAAAGCGCGCTGTCAGGTTGATCCCGTAGCCGAGTCCGAAGAAGCAGGCTGTCCAGGCAACCATTCGGCTCCATTCGGCCGTAACGCCCAGGTTTTGTTCAATCCAGGGGGTCATATAGGGGGCGAATATGCGTGCCCCTACAATGCCGACGGCGAGTGCGGCCATTCCGGCTACTTCGCGTATCAGTCCTTTGCGTAGGCCGATAATCATTCCGATCACTACAGACCCGGCGATGGTCATATCGAGATAGTTCATTGTCGTTTTATTTTGAACACAAAGATAACAAAAAACAGAATGAATTTCTGTACCC
>JAVVPN010000140.1:0-5172 GCA_036655755.1 Bacteroidales bacterium
AATATATCAATATCAAAAAAACACAATCTATCCGGCCGTTCACCCCTATGTAAATCCGCCCTATATATATAAGCATAAATACTTATCGATAAACAGTAATTTTTATCCCTTATTCAACACAATTCTCTGAAATATACCACTAAACATTTTAAAAATTATATACCTTTGATATAGAAACAAAAACAAGCTATCATGAAACAATTCTTCAAAATCACCTTTGCATGTATATTAGGTGTATTTATTGCAGGTTTTATCGGATCTCTGTTGTTCATCTTCGGAATCATCTCTATGGCCGATATGAGCACTCCCACCTATTCTCCATCTAAAAAGAGTGTATTCAAACTAAAATTAAACACTACCGTTACCGAACGCGTACAGATTCAACCATTGGATGAAATCATGAATACCCTTTCGAAAGAAACCTCTCCTTTGGGTCTTAATGATATCCTTTCGGCGATCGACAAGGCTCAACAAAATAAACATATTGCAGGAATCTATCTAAACACCGACGGTTATACAGCCTCTTATCCTACTACAGAAGCTATCCGCCGTCGCCTGGAAGCGTTTAAAGAAAGCGGGAAATTCATTATCGCTTACAACAATCACTATTCACAAAACCAATACTACCTCTGTTCGGTAGCCGACAGCATCTTCTTGAATCCGGTAGGAAGTCTTAATCTGACCGGTCTTATCACACAAAACGTATTTTTCAAAAACGCACTCGAGAAGCTCGGCGTAGAGATGCAGATTTTCCGTGTAGGAACATTCAAATCGGCCATCGAGCCTTTCATATTAAATAAAATGAGCGAGGCTAACCGCGAACAGACCGAAACCTACCTCCACTCCATGTGGCACACCATTCTTTCCGACATCTCTCGCTCCCGTAATTTAAGCGTCGATTCATTAAACGCCATTACAAACGAAGGTACTGGTTTCATGACAGCCGAGAATGTTCTCAAAACCGGCCTCATCTCCGGATTGAAATACCAAAGCGACATTCTCCCTCTATTAAAACAGATCACAAACGACGACGATATCGCCACCCCCGACCTTGCTAAAGTAAAAAGCATGAAGTCGTATAAAAAAGAATACAAAGATCAGATCGCCGTACTATATGCCGTAGGAGAAATTACAGATTCGAAATCGGACGGCATCTATTGGGAAGAAACCGTAAAAGAGATCGAAGAGATTAAAAAAGACGAATCGGTTAAAGCAGTTGTCTTTCGCGTCAATTCACCCGGAGGAAGCGCATTCGCTTCCGAGCAGATCTGGGAAGCCATCTCTTCTTTAAAGAAAGAGAAACCGGTAGTTGTTTCCATGGGCACCTATGCCGCTTCGGGAGGTTATTACATTTCTTGCAACGCCGACTACATCATTGCCGAACCCACTACCCTTACCGGTTCGATCGGCGTATTCGGAATGATTCCCAACGCCAGCGATTTGCTTACTAATAAAATCGGCCTTACCTTTGACGAAGTAAAAACGAACAAGTTCGGAAATATCACCTTTACACAACCGATGACCGAGCTCGAAAAGCAACTGCTACAACGAAGCGTAGAAGATATCTACACCTTATTTATGCAACGTTGCGCCGACGGCCGAGGCCTTCCGGTAGATTCGATCGCGAAAATAGCCGAAGGACGCGTATGGAGTGGAACAAATGCCCTTCAAATCGGATTAGTTGATGAATTAGGCGGAATGCAGACCGCTATTGAAAAAGCAGCATCACTGGCCGAGGTTGAAAAATATTCAGTTGCTACCTATCCGATCAGCAAAGATTTCTTTGAAACCCTGATGAGCGAATTCACCGAAGACGCCACAGTACGTATCAGCCGTCATATTCTGGGCGAAGATTTCAAACATCTGCAAGTACTTAAATATGTACGTTCCCTATCGCCGATTCAGGCGCGTATGGAGGACGTAATCGTACAATAACCATATTGCGGTTTTATGACCCGAAAGAAAACAAAAATACATTACCCATTATACCCCCTCTCCATCCTGTATGGATTGGGGGTTCGTTTTCGTAATCTGCTATTCGATTATGAAATACTCAAATCGCAGCCCTATCCGGCAGCCGTTATCTGCGTAGGCAATCTTACCGTAGGAGGTACCGGCAAGACCCCGCACATCGAATACCTCATCCGGCTATTGACTCCTATATATAAGGTAGCGATTTTAAGCCGCGGCTATAAGCGCCAATCAAAAGGCTTTGTTCTTGGCGATATAAACTCCACCCCACAGCTATTGGGCGACGAACCATATCAGCTTAAAAACAAATTCCCACAGATTGACGTAGCTGTTGATGCCGACCGCAGAAATGGTATTCAACAATTACTACAGCTCCCCTCTCCTCCTCAGGTGATCCTGCTAGACGATGCTTTTCAACACCGTTATGTAAAACCGGGGCTCTCCTTATTATTATCCGACTACAATCGTCCTTTTTATGAAGACGCATTGCTTCCGGCCGGACGTTTACGCGAAGGGAAAGAGGGAAAGAAAAGAGCCGATGTGATTATCGTAAGCAAAACCCCCGCGTCATTAACCAATGATGCAAAACAGCAGATAGAAAAACAGATCGCCCCTTTACCGGGACAACAAGTTTTTTTCAGCAGCCTGCATTACGAACCGCTGAAACCCGTTTTTGAGCATATCGCAACCCGCCCTCTCAATACGGCTTCCGAAATCCTATTGGTAACCGGCATCGCCCGCCCCGAGATAGTGGAAAAAGAGATCGCGCGTACTTACCGGCTAAATGAAAGCATGGTCTTTGCCGACCACCACGATTTCACCGAAGCTGATATACAGAAAATATCACAGAAATTCAAAGCGATTTCAAACAAACAAAAGGCAATCATTGTTACAGAAAAAGACGCAGTTAGATTACGCCATAACCCCCACATCAATGATTATCTAAAGGAAAATATGTATTTTCTTCCGTTAGAAATTGTATTTTTACACAACGAAACAAATAGGTTCAACCAAATTATACTTGACTATGTTGCAGAAAATCAAAGACACAGCTGAATTTCTTCTAAACAAAGTCCCTAACCGCCCGGAGATAGCGATTATCCTGGGAACCGGATTGGGCGACTTGGTATCTCACATTGAAGATAAAATTGAAATTCCATATACAGAGATTCCGAACTTCCCGGTATCTACCGTTGAAGGTCACAGTGGCAAACTAATTTTCGGAACACTGGGTGGCAAACAGATCATGGCCATGCAAGGGCGCTTTCATTATTATGAAGGCTACGATATGCAGCAGGTTACCTTCCCTGTACGCGTAATGAAAGCATTCGGCATCAAAACCCTTTTCCTTTCAAACGCATCGGGCGGTATGAATCCGACTTTCGAAGTTGGCGACCTGATGGTAATCACCGACCACATCAACTGCTTCCCGGAACACCCGCTTCACGGCAAAAACTACAACGAACTTGGGCCTCGCTTCCCGGATATGAGCGAACCTTACAAACGCAGCCTTATCAAACTGGCGCTTGAAATCGGTAAGAAAAACAATGTAAAACTTCAGAAAGGAGTTTACGTAGGAACATCCGGGCCGACATTCGAAACCCCTGCCGAATACCGTCGCTTCTACTTAATGGGAGGTGATGCAGTTGGTATGTCTACCGTGCCGGAAGTAATCGTAGCCAAACATGGCGGAATGGACGTATTTGCCATCTCCGTGATTACAGACCTTGGCGTGGTAGGACAGATTGAAGAAGTTTCACACGAAGAGGTTCAGAAAGCTGCTGCCGAGGCTCAGCCTAAAATGACCTTCATCATGAAAGAGCTTATCAAGTCATTTTAAATAATAACCCCATTCAAACCGACAGCCTCTTCCTTTTTCATGCGGAAAAGACTGTCGGTTTTTTATTTGATAAAAACTGATGGAACAAAGCAAACGTACCGACATTGCCAAATTGGGCGAATTCGGACTAATCAAACATCTTACAGAAAACTTCCCGTTACGCAACCCCTCTTCATTAAAAGGAGTGGGCGACGACGGAGCCGTACTGGACTATACCGATAAGAAAGTGGTCGTTTCGACCGACCTTTTACTGGAAGGGATTCACTTCGACCTTACCTATGTGCCATTAAAACACCTGGGATACAAAGCTGTCGTTGTAAATCTATCAGACATTTACGCCATGAATGCCCTGCCAAAGCAAATCACGGTATCACTGGGTATCTCTAAACGATTTTCAGTTGAAGACCTCGACGAACTGTATGCCGGCATCCGCCTTGCCTGCGATGTGTACGGCGTTGACCTGGTCGGGGGCGACACAAGCGCCTCGATGACCGGATTAACGATCAGCGTTACCGCTATCGGCGAAACTACACAACCCGTTTACCGTAACGGCGCGACAGAGAACGACCTGATCTGCGTATCGGGCGACTTGGGAGCAGCCTATATGGGACTTCAGCTACTCGAACGCGAAAAGAAACTCTTCGAATCGGGATCAGAATCTAAACAGCAGTTTGCCGGAAAAGAATATATCCTCGAACGCCAACTGAAACCCGAAGCCCGCAAAGACATCATCAATGCGCTCGGACAATTAAACATCGTGCCTACCGCCATGATGGACATCTCAGACGGCTTATCGTCGGAACTGATGCATATCTGCACCCAAAGTAATGCCGGATGTCGCATTTATGAAGAAAAGATTCCGATCGACTATCAAACCGCAGTGCAGGCAGAAGAATTCAACATGAGCCTGCTTACAGCAGCCATGAACGGAGGAGAAGATTATGAATTGCTATTCACCGTGCCATTGGGAAAACACGACCTGATTGAAAGCATGCCGGGTGTTCGTATCATCGGACACATTACCCAACCCTCTCTGGGTTGCGCAATGATTACCCGCGACGGAGCCGAAATCGGCCTAAAAGCCCAGGGATGGAACTCTCTGAACAACGAATAAAAAAGAATTTGCCTGTTTTTTTCATTTTTTTCTACTGAAAAAAGCAGGCCCTTTTTTAATTAATAACCAACCCATTACCCCTCTCCTAGCGCACAAAAACGCCTTCCCAACCCCAATAAAAACACATTTTATTTCGGAAAGGTATTGCACAAACGAAAAACTTGCTCTATCTTTGCAATGCAAAAGAAAAAAGGTACCATAGCTCAGTTGGTAGAGCAAAGGACTGAAAATCCTTGTGTCCCCGGTT
>JAVVPN010000141.1:0-4608 GCA_036655755.1 Bacteroidales bacterium
TTACAGCTCTTGTGATATTTTTCGTTATCCATTGTATAAATTTTACTAAACTAAAAACATTTTCTGTTTTTGATTGTTATGAAAATTACTGTGGCTTATTATTTTTCACAGAAAGATTAATGGTAGTTTAATAATAACAGTATTTAAACTTTAATACAATGGAAAAGATGGATCTAAAGAAGCCGGAAGGAAAACTGGGCATACTTGTTGTCGGTGTGGGAGGAGCTGTATCTACCACATTTATAGCCGGAACATTAGCTGTAAGAAAAGGGTTGGCTGAACCAATCGGATCAATCACTCAGCTGGCAACGATGCGTTTAGGAAAGCGTGAAGAAAATCGTTTTCCTAAAATAAAAGATATAGTTCCTCTGGCAGACCTGAATGATCTGGTTTTCGGTGGCTGGGATATATTCGAAGACAATGCATACGAAGCGGCAGAACATGCAGAAGTATTGAAACAGCCGGATCTTGATCGCGTAAAAGATGAACTTGAAGCAATTAAGCCGATGAAAGCATGCTTCGATCAGAATTTCGTAAAACGCTTACATGGTACCTGGGTTAAGACCGGAGCAACCAAATGGGATCAGATGATGCAGGTACGCGAAGATATACGCAACTTTAAAACTGCGAATAATTGCGATCGTATTGTGGTGATCTGGTGTGCAAGTACAGAAATCTATTTGCCGATGAGTGATACGCATCGCGATTTGGTAAAACTCGAAGAAGCGATGCGAAGCAACAGTTCGGAAGTGGCGCCAAGTATGTGTTATGCTTATGCGGCAATCGCAGAAGGATTTCCGTTTATCATGGGGGCTCCCAACCTGACTGTTGATATTCCTGCCATGTGGGAATTCTCGAAAGTAATGAATGTGCCTATTTGCGGAAAAGACTTTAAAACAGGGCAGACTATGATGAAAACGGTATTGGCCCCTGCTTTGAAAACCCGTATGTTAGGATTGAACGGATGGTTCTCTACCAATATACTGGGTAACCGTGACGGTGAAGTGCTCGATGATCCGGATTCATTCAAAACAAAAGAGGTAAGTAAACTCTCTGTAATCGATACGATTCTCCAACCGGATCTTTATCCGGAGCTTTATGGAAATATTTATCATAAAGTTCGTATCAACTATTATCCTCCACGTAAAGATGACAAAGAAGGCTGGGACAATATCGATATCTTTGGCTGGCTGCATTATCCAATGCAATTGAAGATCGATTTCCTCTGTAAGGATTCGATTTTGGCGGCTCCGCTCTGTCTCGACCTTGTATTGTTTGCCGACCTTGCCAAACGCTGCAATTTCTCCGGTATTCAATATTGGTTGTCATTCTACTTCAAGAGTCCGATGCACGATGAAAAAACTATTCCTGAACATGATCTGTTCATTCAGTATGTAAAACTGAAAAATACATTGCGTAAAATTATCGGAGAAGAAACTCTTGATTATATTGAATAATAATTATTATTATTAATTTAGCTATAGAGCCCGCGCTTACCGAAAGTTATGTGCGGGTTTTTTCACATGAAAAACGTAGTAGTAGATAAAAAAGATATGCAGCGTATGGTGCCGCTGTTTCGTGGGAAATGGGGTGAGCGTCTCATGAACGTTGTAATCCCTATCCTTGCGATTGATAAAGTAAACGGTATCTATAGCCGTTGTTGCCATGTGCGGGGACATGAGTTTTCCTCTTTGCTGCTTAAAGATTTACAAATAACCTATGAAATCAATAATCCGGAATTGATAAAGCAATTTCCGGAAGGGGCTTTTATCACAGTTTCCAATCATCCGTTTGGTGCGCTCGACGGCATTACGCTTATCTCTTTTATGGGCGATCTGCGCCCTGATTTCAAAGTAATGGTTAATTCCGTCTTGACCTATATTGAAGCGATGTCGCCCAATTTCATCGCCGTAGAACCTTATTCCAGTAAAAAAGGCTCTCCTATCAATATGGTGGGCATCAAGGAATCAATCCGGCATTTACGCGATGGGCATCCGCTGGGATTTTTTCCTGCGGGAGGGGTATCTAAGCTACAACCTAATTTGCGGCTCGAGGATAAAGAATGGGCTGAAAACATCGTGCGGCTTATCAGCCAAATGAAAGTGCCGGTGGTGCCGGTTTATTTTCACGGGCACAATAGTATATTCTTTTATTTTCTGGGACTGATCAGCTGGAAAATACGCACCCTCCGGCTTGCGCCCGAAGTATTCAGGGCAAGAGGGCGGAAAATCAGAATCAGTTTGGGCGAGCCCATCTCGGTAGCCGAACAGCAACGTTGCGGCTCGATTGCCGAATTGGGGAAATTCTTGCGAGAGCGAACCTATCAGGCCGGGAAACGATATCGTTAAGCACGATTCGTATATTATTATTTTTTGTACCTTTGTAAAAGATAATCTACGCTTTGCCACTGTTTTAATCAATGGGATTCAAGGTTTAGATTATCTTTTGTTTTATATTAGAGGAGTAAGATAAATATGGCAAGACCAGAATTACAGCAGATCAAACAACGTTTCGGAATTATCGGAAATAATGAAGGCCTGCTCAGAGCGATTGATATTGCACTGCAGGTGGCCCCTACTGATCTGTCCGTGTTGATTACAGGAGAGAGTGGCGTAGGTAAAGAAGTATTTCCTCAGATCATACATCAGAATAGTGTACGTAAACACGATAAATGCATAGCCGTCAATTGTGGAGCTATCCCGGAAGGAACTATTGATTCGGAGCTTTTCGGTCACGAAAAAGGTTCGTTCACGGGTGCTACAGGCGAACGTAAAGGTTATTTTGAAGAAGCCTCCGGGGGAACTATCTTCCTCGATGAAGTGGGCGAATTACCTCTTTCTACACAAGCTCGTTTACTGCGTGTGCTTGAAACCGGAGAATTTATCAAGGTGGGATCGTCGAAGGTTTTAAAAACGAATGTGCGTATTGTGGCGGCTACCAACGTAGATATGCACCATGCCATTCGCAACGGAAAATTTCGCGAAGACTTATATTATCGCCTCAACACGGTGCCGATTCAGATTCCGTCTTTACGCGAACGCTCTGAAGATATCGTATTGTTGTTTCGTAAGTTTGCAAGCGACTTTGCCGAGAAATACCGGATGCCCCCTATCGTTTTAAGCGACAGCGCGCGCCGTATGCTTGCCGATTACCGCTGGCCGGGTAATATCCGTCAGCTGAAAAATATTACGGAGCAAATCTCCATTATAGAAACCTCCCGGGATATCGACGAGGCTACGCTGCGTTTATATTTACCCAAGGTCGATATAGAAAAATTGCCTGCTCTGAGCATCAACGACAAGGAGGGCGGTTTGTATGGTAATGAGCGCGAATTGCTTTATCAGGTGATTTTCGAAATGCGTCAGGAGCTCAATGAATTGAAAAATATCGTTTATTCAACGATTGCACAACCAACGTCATTGTCAACCCAAAGTGTAGCGCTTCGTAAACCGTACGATTTTCATCCGATATCGGATTTTGAAGAGTCTCAGGTTTCGGGTCTTCAGCCGATTCCGATCAATCAGATGATTCCGAAAATCAAGGAGATTCCTTCTGTTAAGGAGATGCCGGCATCGCATGAATATGTTGAAGAGACGCTCTCTTTAGAGGAGATGGAACGTGAGCTGATACGGCAGGCGCTTATCCGCAATAACGGCAAACGCAAAAAGGCGGCCGACGAGTTGAAAATCTCCGAACGTACGCTTTATCGTAAAATCAAGGAATATGACCTTGAATAACTTTTAATCTTATTATTTATTTCGGTCAATGAAGAAATTACCGGTTTTATTATTCGCATTCATCTTATTGGTATCGTGCTCTATCTCATATAAATTCAATGGGGCTTCGGTCGATTATACCAAAACGAAAACCATATCGATCGCGGAATTCCCGATTAAGGCACAACTTGTATATCCCCCTCTGGGCATTGCCTTTAATGAGGGAATGAAAGATATCTATACGCGCCAAACCCGTTTGAATTTTGTAAATCGCGACGGTGATATCGCCCTCGAAGGTGAAATTACCCGATATGACCTGACTCCGCAAGCCGTTAAGCAAGATGCGTATGCTTCTGAAACGCGACTGACGATTGCCGTGAAGGTTCGCTATACCAACAAGGCGACTCCCGACCAGGATTTTGATAAATCCTTTAGCGCTTATCGCGATTTCTCGTCTACCGAATTGCTGACGAACGTGCAGGATGCATTGATTGAAGAAATCGTACAGGAGTTAACAGAATCTATCTTTAACGCGACAGTGGCAAACTGGTAATATGACAGCAGCTTTATTATCCGACCTTATGACGGGGCGCACAGCAATGGATGCGACTACTCTTCAGGAGTTGGTGCAACTGGCAGGGCATTATCCTTATTTTCAGGTCTCTCGTCTACTATATCTGAAAAACCTTTCTGAATTACGCTCTGTCCGTTATGCGGAAGAGTTGCATCGGAATGCTGTCTATATGCCTGATCGGGTACGCTTATTTACCTATCTTGATCATGGTGAATACGCATGGAGTCAACATTTGCAAAAAACACAAGTGGCTGTCATGGCAGAAAGTAAAACTGCTCCGGATTCGTTCTCGCTGATTGATAATTACCTGCGTCATAC
>JAVVPN010000141.1:4618-4968 GCA_036655755.1 Bacteroidales bacterium
TCATACCGATGAAGAGCCTTATCCTGAGCAGTTGGAGGATTTATTGCCTAAATTAGACGATGAGCAGAATAATGACTATATTCATACGCTGCTAGACAAGCCGGATATCGAGCCATTACCTTCCGATTCACAGCAATCCATCATCGATTCGTTTATCGCAAAGGATGAGGTGGGAGAGGTGCGTCTGCCTTTGGAAGATTTACAACCGGAGCCGCAAAAAACAACCGGAAAAGAGGATGCTTTAATCAAGGAAGATGCTTTTTTAACAGAGAGTCTGGCTAAAATTTACATAAAACAAAAAAAGTATTCAAAAGCCCTTGAAATAATTAAAAAGCTAAGTTTGAAATATC
>JAVVPN010000142.1:0-4944 GCA_036655755.1 Bacteroidales bacterium
GGGTAAACTGATCTTGATAAAAGGTGATGTTGCTACCTATTTCAATGTACCGGGTATCAAAAACATCACCGAATTTTCAATAAAATAAATCATAAAACCCTTCTATCTCTCTTACCGTCGCATCCTTCAATACCACCCGCTGCTCCTCATCGAGCAGATAAATGGTTGGGATGGCATCAAGATTATAGAGTGAATGATCGGTTACCCAGCCGTTGTCATATACATTACACCATACGGAGGGATGGTTAGCATTTTTCCAGACTTCCATATCGGTGTCGATATAAACACTTAATACGGTAAGCTCTTTTGCTCGTATCAACTGCTCTAATTGCGTGGATACGAGCAATTGCTCTTTTATAGCCTGACATTCGTGGCAAGTGGGATTATTAAAAAAAAGCAATACTTTCCGGTTGGCCAGATCAGATAATTGCTGCTTCTTTCCGGATGCGGTGTAAAAAGGAAAATCGGAGGCTCGAGTACCAACCCGATTCTTCAAAGCCAGCTCCAGCCGCTGGCGAAAACGCACTTTTACGAACCCGTCGAGCGCGCGGCTCCGAATCGCATAAGTGGCAAACGGGATATACAACTCCTCATTACGCAATGAAGAATTGGCATCCCCCAGATATTGGTCGGCAAAGGTCATGAATCGCGAAATCCAGGCCGAATTAGCCTGCTCGATACGGGTAAGCAAGCGGGTAATCGCCGGCTCATTGACAGTGCTGCCTCGCAATAGTTCGGCATATCTCACAAACCAACCCTCCACCTCTTCCGAATGTAAGAACGTAGTGTCGCCGAAGTTGAAAGAGTCCCAAAAATGGATCCCTAAATATTCGGCAGCCTCTTTATCGCTATTGATTACCATCGGAATCTCGGGGAGTGAAAATTGCAGGCGGGATGCCCCCTCCCCGTCAGCCGGATGCTGATCGGGCAAAGAGCACCCCATGCATAAAATCATTATAACGAGCAAATAACGATTTACCTTCATTTCACTTATTACTTAGCAATATCCCGTACACATTTTACATAGCCACTACCTTTACCGGTAAGCATATAAATACGCTCTGCATTATCCACAATACTAAATCCGTACCGATCGCCGTCTGCCGGATTAAAACTGAAAGCTGAAGAAGCGAAATGATCCCTACTTGGTCCCCACGTAGTATTTGTGCCCACGCGCGACTGGATCAGCGCCATTTCCCGTTGATTCGGAATATGCCAACCTTCGGGACAGATACGGGTATTTACACGATTATTAATATCATCCCAGTTTAACTCTGCATTATTTTTGCCCTTTCCGGTATATCCCGAAGCAACCTCGAAACTCCAATACGGCTTATTATCCGCACTTCGCTCATGATGCAGAATCAGTTCATTAGGTGTAGAATAACTACGGATTGCTTTATAGCTCAGCTTATCGAGCGAAATTGTCCGCGTACCTGAATTATAAGATGCGAAATCTTCAGGAGCAGAAGTATCGCCATCGCCCTTTCCGAGATTACGTACACAGCGGTAATACAATTTTGTATTGTCGAGCCACGAATCATTATTATTTCCGATCGATGACCCTTCAGACGACCATAATACACGCGGATTACTGTTTGATACCAACGTACTGCTCACATACCATTGCTCCTGCCAGGTAGTTTTTTTATAAAGCCGAGCCTCCAGGTCGAATGCATTTTCGCCGATCCAGATATCCGTCAGCTGGTCAATTGCGGCAAGATACCACTTCACTTCATTCTTGTCGATTACATTATCGCCATTCTCATCCCGATTCTGACGCATGCAGGCATACATCGCCTTTCTATAATTCGTAGTTAACTCATTTGTAGCGGTTGCTATATAAGTAGACCACCTTGATCTAGAAGAGATATCCCATAAAGCGATGGTATTGGTCAATCCGTTACGGGTATCATCACAATTTGTTTTGCTATGCGTTCCGAAACTGTATGTATTATTATCCTGAATCATCTCGGTACCCCATGCGGTTTTTAATTGATCCGCTGCCAAATCACAATTATACATGGTTTGGATAGACGCCTGACGAAACGAGATCACCGCTTTGGTTTTCATACTCATCCCGTCGGCACTATAGGTGTTCTCCGACAGAATATTCAGAATACGCTCCGGCTGGTTTACAAAGCGTTTCCACAAATCCACCCCGTTATCGGCTGCATCTTCAGGATTTACCGTATAATAATTCTCATTGACAAAGGCGGTAAATACGATCTTGTTATTCCTATCGAAAAGATTGGATGTAAACAGAGCTCCATTTTTAGCATAATGAGCTTTACATTCTTTCAAAATCGGAACAAGCTGATCAACAGTGAGTAGTTTTGTTTTATTATTCAAAAACTGGGCAAGCGTAGTGCCTGTAAATCGATTAGCTTCCCCGGCAAACTTCTGGAAAGAATTAGAGTAGCTATATTTACTCCCCGATTGGGTAGCCGTATTTATTTGAAACAGAACCCAGTCTTTGTCTTTCGGACGATCGGCCGAAAAGCCCTCTGAGAAAGGTGTATGTACATACCAATCCAGATTATCGCCAATCATATCTGCCGAGAATGAAACGGTTTTCGTTTCATAATGCGCATCGAAATTATAAGTAGTACCCTCTACGATCACCGTACCCTCAGCTCCGGGTTGATTTTCCTGATTATTGGACACTTCAAGAATAATATTCTCCGCCGATTCGATTTTCACCTGATAAATATATTGCGCGTTGCGAAGCGCATTATAATCGTTCGGATCGGATATTCCGTCCTTCTTGGCATAGCCCAAATGAATGGTATAAACCACATCTGCCACAACATCCTGATCAGACTGATTCTTGTAATTCACCAATCCCCGCATCTGTACATAAGTTCCTTTTTCGGGAGCATACACAAAAGCACCATTTACCACACTTTGTCCCGGTTTCAGATTATCTGAAGGGTTAGGAGTATTTTTCTCCTGTTTTTCCCGATAAGCATACCGTTGCGCCGGAGTTAAGGCAATAGCCCCTTCTGCATCAGGAATAGCCTTCCGATATTGATGTTTGTTTTCAAGCAGATAGAAAGCAAATGTTTTACCAACCTGAGCGCCTTCACCTTCAAAGTTATTCCAGTTGGTGGTAAAATAATCCTCATCGCCGGTAAAGCGGTCGGATGCTTCGCGCGAAAAGAGCGAAACTTTCGCCGGCACATTCACGATACGCCAATCGCGCGGAGTAAAGGTTACGCCGGCGAGCGTGCTTACATGAAAAGATATTTTCGAATCCACCCGGTTAAGTTTAATCGCCCCTACCGAGCTGGCTCCCGGTTGCACATCCACATAAGAGATATTACCAGCCGCATCTCCGATCCACCCGGACATCAGGAAGTTATCCCCCCGGGCAAATGTTTTCTGCACCAGCTGCGAGTTTATTTCCAAAAGTTCCGCTTCGGTATTTACGGCATCCAGCATGGCTACGTCGCTCTTAATTGCGTCGATGGCAGTCATTCCCAAATCAATATTGGCGATTCCGTAAATATGCTTTTTACCGCTCTTCGTTAAAAGCTGCATTTTATTGTCGCCCAACTCATCCCGATCAAAAAACTGACCGGAAGTACGCGATCCGTTCTGATCAAATACCAATACATATAAATTATGTACCCGCTTTTCATCGGCATCCGAAGCGACCGCACGCGTCATCGTCTGATTTGAAGAGGTCGACAACGAAAAGGTAACCACCGAAGGATGCCCCTCTTCCGGTCCGGACTGTGTAGTATTGACATCGTCTGTACAGGCGGCACTCAAAAACAGCGCCATGACAAATAGGATAAGCTTATATAGTTTCATCGCACGAAATATAAATTTAAACATGTATTAATTAAACGGCGGAATCTCGATGTTATTCACCACCCAGTCATTCACCACGTAATCCACCTGAATCTCAGTCACGTTCAGTTCCAAATTGATAACATACCGTTTACCCGGCAATAGTTTCGAAAGGGCGATCGCATTTTCAAAAGCAATCGCTTTGGTTATCCCCCCCTTCGTATATTCGGTACGGACAATCATGCGCCCCTGAGCCGATATGGTTTGAGGAATCGGCATGAATTTATTTACCGAATTGGTCAG
The DNA here is from genome assembly GCA_036655755.1 of Bacteroidales bacterium. Classification (GTDB taxonomy): domain Bacteria; phylum Bacteroidota; class Bacteroidia; order Bacteroidales; family JAUNSR01; genus JAUNSR01. Next base: position 4,102 of record JAVVPN010000142.1, read on the forward strand.
TTGCTGTGGTACTTTGGAGAGCATTCGGTTATCAAGCAGTCCGTTTGCCGTTGAAAATGTAAATTCGGCTTTTTGGCTTTCATCGAGCGTCCACACATAATCGGTAGCCGGCAACGGCGGTACCGCTAAAGTGCCTTTTGTATTGAGGCCGGCCACAATAATTTGTGTGATTTTCATATCTCCCCCTACCGGGAAATTGGCGGCAAGCGATGCCGAAAAATCGATGCAGGCCAGTTGGTGCGAAAACGAAAAATCCACCGTCGGAGATTTGTAGTAATACTGGTCGCATTTGGGTTGAGCTACCAGCAAATCAATCTGATCGGCGATATTCACTGGCATCGTATAGGTGAACTGCGGATACCCGGGCTCCGATTGCGGGGAAAAAGCAAGCACATCCGCATCATTCATATAGGGAGCATAAGCAAAAAAGCTGACACCCTCTATCACCGGCCATTGCTTTACGGGCGAATAGGTCCATACGTTGTTCTTCTTTTCAACCAGCTGATTATACATAAACTCGTTTTTCGATGTCGTGGGGTCGTAATCACCCAGGTTCTTACTGGCAAATACGCCCATGCTCGTCAGCGCATCGTTGGTAAGCTGTGCGCCACGGGTATGTTCAGTCCATTTTAGGCCGAAATCAATCAGTTCATCGGGCTCTACAACATGTGTGGAGTCAAGAATGGTAGAAGTACAGGAGGCAAAGGTTAGGCCCCCTATTAGCAAACTCAAATGAAGGAAATTCCTTTTCATAATGATATGTATAAGGTTTTTTGGTGACCGGGAAGGGAGATCCAACCCCGCCCGGCCTATAAGAGAGATGAAAAGTCAGGATAGATTATT
>JAVVPN010000143.1:0-4815 GCA_036655755.1 Bacteroidales bacterium
ATCATCCGGATTCAACAGATTCAAGTCGCCCCCGGCTACTCCGTCGATCAAAATCAGCGGCGAGGTGCTACTGTTGATGGTATTTACCCCGCGGATTTTAATATCCGTAGAGTTTCCCGGTTGCCCCGAACCCTGCGTAATCGTTACTCCCGGAAGCAAGCCCTGCAAACCGGCAGAAACGCTGGTGATAGGGCGGCTTTCGAGCTGTTCACCCTTTACGGTTGCTACCGAACCGGTTAGATTCACTTTCTTCTGCGTGCCATAACCCACTACCACCACATCGTTGAGCAACGTGGAGTTTTCGTTGAGCCGCACTACTTTTTCCTTTTTACCATCTACCGTCGCGTGGGTATCTTTATATCCTACAAACGAGAATACCAGCGTATTGCCGGGAGCAGCCTGAATAGAATATTCTCCGTCGAGGTTGGTTACCGTCCCCGAGGTAGTTCCCTTTACCATTACATTCACTCCGATCATCGGTTCGCCGGTAGCCTGGTCGAGCACCTTTCCGGTTACCACCTGGGTCTGTCCGCTCTTTTGAGGAGACGTTTGTTTGAGCGATTTGTCAAAAAGGTAAATCTTATTGTCCGCAATCCGGAAATCGATGTTCGAGCCTTTCAGCAGATTGGTCATCACCTCCTGCAAAGTTGCGTCCGAAGCGCTTACATTGACCGTCTGGTTTGGATTTACAAACTCTTTGCTATAAGCTACGCTAACCTTCGCCTCTTTTGAAATTTTATCGAGGGCCTGTTTGAGCGGCACATTTTTCAGGTTTAACGTAATGCGCTGATTCTGAGCAAAGGTTATTGCCGATGCCAGAAAAAGGCTGATACATAGGCAGGAGCTCTTTTTGATCAGACTTCCTGTCGGGAATATAAACCGGGTCTTCTTCATAATATATTGATTTTAATTACGATTACTTTTATTGAGTTGCAACAGGTAGCTTTTCTTATTGAGTTGCACATGTTTAACAGGAGTGATCGCCGCCATCCCCGAAAGAATTTCAGTAAGGCTTTCCTCTTGACTGGTAAACGTATAGGTGTATTGATACAGATCTTTATCCATTAGCTCAATGGTCACGTTAAAATGGCGTTCGAGCACTTTGACCAAATCGGGTAAGGGAGTGTTATTAAACTGAAGGATATGGCGGGTCCAATCGGACGATGATTCATAATGGGGATCGGCTTCCACACGGTAGTCGCCGTTGATTTTAGAATAGGTAACGGTTTCGCCCGGCGTAAGCAACAGCTCTTTATCCTCTTTATTTATAAAAGAAAGACTCACTTTTCCCTCCTTGAGGGTAGAGGTGATAAAATCGTCGTCGGCATAGGCGCACACATTGAAACTGGTACCGAGTACCTTGATTTTCATTGCGCCGGCATCTACTATAAAGGGATGGCGCGGATCTTTTTCGATTTCGAAAAATGCTTCGCCCGTCAGGGAGAGTTCACGGAAAGAGGTACTAAAGTTTTCGGGATAAGTGATTTTAGAGTCGGCATTGAGCCATACCTTACTGCCGTCGGGTAATATCACGATCATTTTATCGCCCCGCCCGGCATAAATCTCTTTGTATCCTTGTTTTGAAACCGGCTTCAGAAACAGAAACCAGGCAGTCAGATTCAGTATGAATAACGGAACAATTACTGCTGCTATGCGCATAAAGGGCGAATAAGTTCTTTTCTTTTTCAACCCGCAGCTTTTTTCGATACGATGCAATACCTTCTCTTTTCTTTTCTGAGGCAAAAAATACAGGTCTCCTTTACCGATAAGCATATTTTCAATATCCTTATCGATTAGCACCTCTAATACATCGGGATCTATTTGTTTGTTTTCTTTCATCGAAACTGGTTTTATCCGTAATACACACAGCATCGAAGAAAGTATTATATAATATTGAATTATTTTTATTAAAAATATATTTCAAATATCTACAATACGAAAAACAGGGAAATTCAGAACGGAATATTAAGCAGTAACCACAGATAGATAAAGTGGCTCAAAGCGGTTTTGATCTCCTTTAAAGATTGGCTATACTGGAATTTTATCGTATTGACTGAAACCGCGAGCCGGTTGGCAATCTCCTGATTGGAGTATTTCCCGGTCAGTTTGAGTTCGAATACTTTTCTTTTCTGAGGCGACAATGTGGCAATCGCCTTATACACCAACTGCAGTTGTTCTTGGGTAAGATCTTCCTGGAATGGTTTATAACAAAGTTCCTCCAGATTCACATCTGAATTACTGAGCGAATACACTTCTTTACGATCACGTAAAGAGTTTAATAACTTATGTTTGAGGATAACAAAAAGATAGCGGTTAAATGGCTGCTCCGGATCTATCTCAACACGTCGTTCCCAAATCTGGCAGAAAAGCTCCTGGAGCATATCTTCAGCCAGCTCTGCAGAGCCTAAATACTTATAAGACAAAGAATAGACGTCCTGACAATATTTATGGTAAAAAAAGGTAAACGCATGCGAATCCCCTTCCCTCAGATCTTGTAGAAGTTCTCTCTCAGTTGTCATTTATTGTTCGTTTTCATGGTCAAATATAAAGGTAAATTATATAAATAATATTTCAAAAATATGAATTGTGAGAAACGTCAAAAATGGCTGATACCTGCTCTAAAGCATAAAAACAAGAAAGGGATTCACCCGGCTACGACCGATATCGATCGTAGCCGGATGAATCCCTTTTTACAGAGAACTGATTTTATATTTTATTCGTTGATAACCGAATAATTACCTTTGACCTTTTCCCACTTTGTAATTTCGAGCAGTTTAATGTCGAACACCAATGTCGAATAAGGAGGAATCGATCCGGCACCGGCTGCTCCATAAGCAAGTTGCCACGGAATAACGACCTCCCATTTTTCGCCGGCGGTCATGTTCATCAAAGCCAGAGTCCATCCCTGAATCACACCGCTCACTTTAAACTCCATCCCGTTTTGGGCATCAAAGTTGGTTGTGGTGTTATAAAGATGTCCGGCATAATCAACCTTTACGGTGCTGGTAAAATATGGTTTTCTGCCATCATTCTCAACCGAGTCGATTTGATGATAAAGTATTTTATACTCAGGATAAGCCAGTGATGCAATCTCCTTGTAGTAAGACTCCTCTTTTCCGGTTTCGGGATTTGTCCATACCGAATCTTTCATTTGGTTATAGAAAGCTTCGTTTGCCACACGCCATGCTTCATAATCTTCATACGTGTTATCATCTTTCAAACAAGAGGTCATCGACAAAGTACCGATCAGGAGAAACAGGAAATAATAAATTTTCTTCATATTGTTACAATTAATCATCTGTTGACAGGAGCTTAAAATTCAACTTTCGGTGCAGAAGAAGCTCCCGCTTCCGCTTCAAAATACGGTTTTTTATCGAAACCGCCCATTCCGGCAATGATAACAGCGGGGAATCGGCGAATTGTTACGTTGAACTGCTTTGCAGACTCGTTGTAACGATTACGTTCGGCCGCGATTCGGTTTTCAGTACCTTCGAGCTGCGCTTGCAGTTCAAGGAAGTTCTGATTCGCCTTCAGGTCGGGGTATCGTTCTGAAACAGCCAGCAGGCGACCGAGCGCCTGGCTCAGTTCGCCCTGGGCTGCCTGATATTTTTTAAGCGTAGCTTCATTCAGATTATTGGCATCCACGGTAACGGATGTGGCTTTTGCACGAGCCGCAATCACATTTTCGAGCGTTGTGCTCTCGTGAGTTGCATACCCCTTGACTGTACTTACAAGATTTGGAATGAGATCGGCACGACGTTGGTAAACGTTTTCAACATTACCCCATTGCGCGTCTACCTGCTCTTCGGCAGTAACCATTCCGTTATAGGCGCTCATCCCCCACCCGATCAGGGCAACGAGAATTACCAGCACGCCGATGGCTATCAATAATCCTTTTTTCATAGCTTATTTTTTTAGTGAGAATTACTCAACGATTTTTTTCAACAACGTACGCATCGACACTTCTTCACCAATGATGTTGCGCAGGTCGGCGATTGCTACGCGCTGCTGCTGCATTGTATCGCGGTGACGGATAGTAACGGTGTTGTCTTCAAGCGTCTGATGATCGACAGTCACACAGAAAGGAGTACCGATGGCATCCTGACGACGGTAACGTTTACCGATCGAATCTTTTTCATCATACTGACATTTGAAATCGAATTTCAAATCTTCAATAATCTGACGCGCTTTTTCAGGGAATCCGTCTTTTTTAGTCAATGGCATCACCGCAACCTTAACCGGAGCAAGGGCAGCAGGCAAACGCAATACTACACGGGTTTCGCCGTTTTCAAGTTTCTCTTCCGTATAGGCGGCAGCCATGATAGAAAGGAACATACGGTCAACACCGATTGACGTTTCTACAACGTAAGGCACATACGATTCGTTTGTTTCAGGATCGAAGTACTGTAGTTTTTTACCCGAGTACTGCTCGTGGCTTGAAAGGTCGAAATTCGTACGAGAGTGGATACCTTCCACTTCTTTGAATCCGAATGGCATTTCAAATTCAATGTCGGTAGCCGCGTTAGCGTAGTGAGCCAATTTATCGTGATCGTGGAAACGGTATTTTTTGTCGCCAAGACCTAGTGCCTTGTGCCATTTCAAACGCGTTTCTTTCCACTGTGAGAACCATTTCAACTCTTCACCCGGACGAACGAAGAACTGCATTTCCATCTGTTCGAATTCGCGCATACGGAAGATGAACTGACGTGCAACGATTTCGTTACGAAACGCTTTACCGATCTGAGCGATACCAAAAGGAATCTTCATACGACCTGTTTTCTGTACGTTCAGGTAGTTTACGAAGATACCCTGAGC
>JAVVPN010000144.1:0-4731 GCA_036655755.1 Bacteroidales bacterium
CACCTTCGTACAGGTCGCGTTTGTAACCGCGGTACATACCGTTGCTGTTGAAGTAGTCCGGATCGGCTCCACCTTCCTGGTGAGGTCCGTTATCACTGGTAAAGACAATCAATGTATTGTCATATACACCCATTTCTTTTAATTTTTCAACAAGTTGACCAACATATACGTCCAGACGATATACCATGGCTGCAAATGTAGCGCGAGGATAAACCTGCGAGCAATATTCGCCACGACGCTGTCCGCTATCATCTCCGCGATATGGTTTTTCCGGATATTTGCCACGGAATTTGCGGATGATACTGTCTTCCGGTACGATCAGTTCTGCATGAGGCAGGATCGCCGGATAATACATGAAGAATGGTTTTTTGCTGTCTTGTTGGTCAAGAAACTGAATCGCTTTTTCGTGAATCAGATCCTGTGAGTAAGATTCTGTTCCTTTATTTTTATTTCCATCCAGCTCAATACGCTGTTTGTTCTCCCAAAGGTGATCCGGATAGTAATTGTGGGCTAGCAACTGGCAGTTGTATCCATAAAAATTATCAATCCCCATATTATTTGGCTCGCCCGAAGTGCCGATGCCACCCAAGCCCCATTTGCCGAATGCTCCGGTTGTATAACCTGCTTCTTGAAACAATTGGAAGATGGTGCGGGTATCTGCCGGTAAAGGAAACTGCCCTTCCGGTTTGATCTCTTTATTTCCTCTGACAAAAGTATGGCCTGTGTGTAGGCCCGTGATAAGCGCCGAGCGTGACGGTGCACTTACGGTGGTTCCTGAATAGCATTGCGTAAAACGCATACCATTCAATGCCAATCGGTCGATGTTGGGGGTTTCAAACTTTTCTTGTCCGTAACAACTCAAATCGCCGTAGCCAAGGTCGTCGGCAAGAATAAATACTACATTCGGAGTCGAAGTCCGCTGATTTTGTTTTTGCGCTTCAAGATACGTGGGAGTTAGCACGCCTGCAAAAAGGAGGGTGCTACATACAAGTGTATTTTGCATGTCTGAAATATAGGTTGGTTTAGATAAATACGAAAAAAATCATAATTAATGAACTCACTGCACGCTTTAAATGAAGAGGTCTCTTTAGTTTATGTTATGATGTTTCCAAAGAAAAAAATAACAAAACAAGAATCCTGTCGAAAGGATCTTATAAACTAAAGAGACGTTCTTTTTTAATATGTTTTACCTTTAAAGATTAATGGCGTGATATAAAATTCCCCGAATATAAATAATAAACGTAACGGGTACAACTATTTGGTTTTGTGTGGGTGGCGATTTAGGTTTTTTTGTGTTATAAGTGTCAGTTTATCATGGTATTAGTTATTGGTGAAAATTTGCTAATCAATGTATTTTTTCTATTTTATTGATTATTTGCTTGTATAAAAGCTCTTTGGCCTGAATATGTTCCTTGATTTGGCGTACAAACGTTTGCTCGTCATAAGCACCTCGCACGGCTTCGAAATCGATCATTCGCGCAGCGTCGTCATCTATCCCAAAACCAATTTGAGCACTTTCATGAAACTCTTTCGCGGCGTCTTCGAGTAGTTTTTCATCGAAGCTGATGATGGCTTCGTGCCAATAATCCAATATCTGCTGCAAATCGGTTGCAGCAATGGTGGCCAGGTTCACATTATACCATGATTCGATTAACCGGGAATTCCAGTTCCATTCCATTTCGGCATAATTGTGCTGTAATTCGAGTAGTGCGGATTGTACGGACTCGATATCGGTAATCAGTCCCCCTTCAACGCGGCGCAATACTTCGTTGAGTTCTTTTTTTGGTACGAGGAATCCTGATAGGTCGGTCCATTCTCCCAATCCTTTTTCTGACTGGCGAAGCAGGCATTCGCGCAGTTGGGTTATGGAGTTGAAAGAGGAATGTGTGATTCGCTTTATCAGGGTGTTGCCCAAGTAACGGCGAATCGCTTTTTCATAAAGTTTAATCCCTTTTTCGAGCGATGTGCGTTTGATCACGGCGCCCTGAAAGTTATAACGCAATGCATCGCGCGGACTCTCCTCTTTAATCTTTTGGAGCGTGTGGATAGCGCGCAACATTTTACTCATCGTATAGGGACTGAGCAAGTCAAAGTTTATGATGTCGAGTTTCTGCGGATCGGAGCGTTTATCGCGCTCGGGCCATTTATAGGAGTCGCGCACGGTACCTACGCGTTGCAGATTTGCTCCCGGCATAATATATGATTCGGTACCCACTTGGATCAGATAAGAGAAAGGCAGATCAGAGGTGTCCAGATGCGTCATATGGCGTCCCATCACCATTGTGAAGGGGCCGATACGGGCGGGCCACAGAATATACGAGTCGGAAGCCATGCGGCCACCCCGCTCTACGATACCCTGATGAACCGGGCCAAGCTTATACATGTGATTGCTTTGATTGAATCCGGAGCCGGCATTTAAAAACGAATACATCGCCGCGATAAGAAGCGATGATTTATGCATCGACACGGAATAAGGACCGGCAAAAATAGCGCAAGCCTCTCCGTTTTCCATCTGACAATTACTGAATAAAAGAGAGTCGTGGGCGGAAAAGAGATGGCCTACATGGCTGGCCTGCCCGATAAAGCTGCGTGTAACCTGGGCGCCGTCTGATACGATCGCACCTGTTGAAAAGATAAAATCACGTGCCACGACATTTGCTCCCACCCGCGTGTGTGCAAACTCATTGCTGTTGATGGTTCCGTTTTCGAGTGAGCTTACGCCGTATAATCGGGCGAAACTTCCGATACGTACGTTTCGCAGCGTACCGCAGTTATATATTTTGGTTCCCCGCCCGATGGTCGTGAAAGAGGAGGCATGGCGATCGGCATATTCGGCGATGAGGATGCCGAGTTTCTCAATTAAAGTTTTCCGATGCCGGTACATGGCCATGATATAGGCTATCTGGGAGGATAGTTCGTTATAGATAGGCACTTCGCGGCCTCCGGTTTCGTTTAGTACATGTGCGTTTATGTTATTGCCGAAGCGCGATTTTCCATCGGTCAGAATACAATGCACCCCAATGATCTGTACTTCGTTTTCAATCCGGCAGTTTGCCAGATATCCCGAAATATTTTCAATCAGTACGTCATTGCCGATCTGGCAGTTGTGAAGCTGGGCCCGGTGGATACCGGAATGGCGTTGTACCCCCCCTTCGAGCGTAAAACTCTTTTGGAAAGATCCGAGGCGAATATCTCCGCCGAAGCGGACATCCGTGATGTGCGTCGGGTTAAAGTCGTTATGTACCAAAATGCGTTGCCAATCGTCGCAATGGCAATGTTGTTGTTGAAGTTGCAGTATCTCGGAATTGGTAAGAGCTCTGAAGGTATGCATGATAATTTTTATTTAGATATAAAAAATAACGCACATTGACAACTATAAGCTGTTAATGTGCGTCAAATATAATAAAATATTTTATTATCTATTTTGTTTTATCCAGCGGGTTGCTGTTGTTGAGCCGACTTGATTCGAGGGATAATCTAAAATATTTTTTTAAGCTTCGTAATCCTCGTAATCTTCATCGTATTTCTGGAACAGAAAATCGTTATAAGGAAAACGTTTTACATGGATCTCTTTTACCATATCGTACATTTTCTGTTTCAGTGCTTCGATGTTCTCTTTCTCTTTGGCAGAGATAAACATACAGTTGTCCTGCATTTTAGCCATCCAGGTCGCCTTCAGCTCTTCTAGCGGAATATTCTCTTTTGTGCGCGGCGTCAGGTCATCGGCAGCCTTTTCAATATGCGAGAACGCATCGATTTTGTTGAAAACCAACAGCATCGGTTTATTTTCGGCTCCGCATATCTCATTCAAAGTTTTGTTTACCACTTCGATCTGATCTTCAAAGGTAGGGTGAGAGATATCCACCACATGTACCAGCAGGTCGGCTTCACGTACTTCATCGAGAGTCGATTTAAACGACTCTACCAAGTGAGTGGGCAATTTGCGGATAAACCCAACCGTATCTGCAAGCAGAAAAGGCAGGTTATCTACGATCACTTTACGAACGGTCGTATCAAGTGTGGCGAATAGTTTATTCTCGGCAAAAACCTCCGATTTGCTCAGTAGGTTCATCAGTGTCGATTTTCCCACATTGGTATATCCTACCAGTGCAACACGCACCATCTTTCCGCGGTTTTTGCGCTGTGTCGCTTTTTGCTTGTCGATCTGACGCAATTCCTGTTTCAACCGCGATATTTTATCGAGGATAATACGGCGGTCGGTTTCGATCTGGGTTTCCCCCGGACCACGCATCCCGATACCCCCTTTTTGGCGCTCAAGGTGTGTCCACATACGAGTCAGGCGTGGCAACAGGTATTGGTATTGGGCAAGTTCCACCTGCGTTTTCGCACTTGCCGATTGCGCGCGATTGGCGAAAATATCAAGAATAAGCGTCGTACGGTCAAGAATCTTAACCTGTAGCTCGCGTTCGATGTTTTTTAGCTGTTTGGGTGAAAGATCGTCATCGAAAATAACCATTCCGATTTCGTTTTCCTGAATATATTGTTTGATCTCTTCCAGTTTACCGGCACCTACGAAGGTTACCGAATTGGGCTGTTCAAGACGCTGAAGAAAATTCTTCACCGGTTCTGCTCCCGCGGTTTCGGCCAGAAAAGCAAGTTCATCGAGGTATTCGTTGGCTTTCGCTTCATTCTGTGTATTGGTAATAAGTCCTACCAATACCGCTTTTTCATTCTCTTGTTTTGATAAGATGAAATCCTTCATTCGGAATA
>JAVVPN010000145.1:0-4557 GCA_036655755.1 Bacteroidales bacterium
CCAATTATATCTACATCAATCCGCTTGTTACACTGATTACGGCTGCCATCGCGCTACATGAGCAGATCACACCGATCGCCTTGTTGGGGGGAGCCTGTATTCTGATTGGGGTGTATGTGGCTGAAAGAGGTTTCGCATTGCCGTGGCGAAAACGCACTGCTCGAGGCGTGTAAATTATTTTTTAATATCTTTGTATAAAATAAATAATTGTGCGTCAGGCTATAAATTTCGTGTTTGTATTTTGATGTGAAAATTGAATGATATACAAATGAGAAACATCTTCGTCCTGTTGCTGTCACTTCTTGTGATCTCCGTAACGGCACAGACCCGCTTATCCGACAGTCGGCAAACATCAGAGAAAACCTATATCTATACTGTCTCGAAAGAGAATCTGCGAAAGATTCATCTTAACGGGAAGCCTGTCAACGAGAATATGTTTGGCGGAGAGGTCGATCGATATCTGCGTGGTAGCGCGGTGCCGGTGCTGTCGCGCGGCAATTATATGCTTGTAACCGCCCTGGGGAATAAGCTCGAAGTGAAAGAGCATACGGTGGATAATCTTAACTACCGAATCATACCTGCTTCCGATTTTAGATTGTTCCTGACCGATACGTTGGGCAACGTGATTGCCGACGCGAAGGTGAAGCACGGATCGCGCTCGCTGGATTTTGATCGGGCGTTGCAGGTGTATCGTTGTGGCAAGCTCCGTAACAATGAGGTGGTAGAAGTGGATCACCGCGGGGTGGTGCATTATATTACGGTGCTAAATCCTTCTTCTACCTCGTTGTTTCGTCGTATCGGTAACAAAATAGCTACCTTTTTCAAGACGGTGAGTCGCGAAGTGAAAAGCTGGTTTGTTACACCGAATGAGTCAACCGAAAGCTTTATTGTTTTCAGCAAACCGCGCTATAAACCGGGCGAGACAGTTCGGATGAAGGCACATGTTACCACCCGTCGAGGCGAGCCGTATGATGAACCGGTGCAGATTCGCTTGAAAGGAGTTTCAACGCCCGTTATCGATACGCTGATTACTACCCTTTCCCCTTATCGGCCCGGAATGTACAGTTGTGATTTCCTGCTAACCGATTCGTTAAACTTGCAACTCGATAGAGATTATATTATCTGCGTCAAAAATGATAACCAGCCGTTGGTTAGCAATTCGTTCCGCTACGAGGATTATGAATTGAAAGGACTTCGCTTTACCATGCAGGCCGGAAAGAAAGAATATACCGCCAACGATACGTTGCGCATCGGCTTCGATGTGCGCGATGAGAACGGAATGGCTGTAAATGACGGACGGCTGTCGATTTGTGTTTTACCAAACCATGAAGGAAGGGAGGTTGCGGATACCCCCGCTTTTTATTTTATACCCGATACGTTGTGGAGCTCCACTTGCTACCTCGATACCCTTATAGAAAAGAAGTTTACCATTCCGAATTCTGTTTTTCCCAATGGAGTGGCACTCCATTTTCGCGTTAATTGCGTTTATCTGAGTCCCGATAACGAATCACATCGGCAATCGCTCCAACTGGAACGTAAGTCATCCCCTTATATGCTTGCTCCGGTCCTTGAAAAAGGAATGTTGACCCTCAGTCAGTATCACAACGAGATGTCGCAGACGGTAAATTGCGATATTCGGTTTTTTACGGATGCAAATGCGATCTTAAGTACGTCATTGCAACTGCCTGGGCGGATTGCTGTACCGTGGAATGCAACGCATGTTGAAGTAAAAACCTCCCAATGTGAACGTACATTTACGATTAATGAGGTGGATGGAATACATAACGATCCGATTGTTTGCGATTTCTACCGAAGAAACGATTCGATCGGGCTGGATGTCGATAATCCGGCAGGCTTGCCGTTTTGGTACAGTATTCGTCGAAAAGGTAAAGAAATCGCATCGGGTTATGGCAAGCACTTGAACTACCGTACCGTTGATACAGGCGAGGAAGGGTATGCGATGAGTCTTAATTATTTTTTCGCAGGCAACAATCGACAAATCAATCGTGAACTACCTTATCTTAATCCGAACCTTCAGATGGAGGTGGTTACGAAGCAAACTGTTATGCCGGGTCAGACCGTTCCGATACAGGTGGCACTGCGAGACCGTAAAGGGTTGCCGGTGGTAGATGCCGATGTAACGGCATTTGCCTATACTTCGAAATTTAAAGCGGGACATTTGAATAATATTGCTGTGCCGGGAATTTTTCGTCAGGCAACTCCTCCTACTACCACTTGGTATAGGGAGCGCTCGGATATGTATGATACGAACAGCGCTCCGCTTAGCTGGGGCAGATGGCGCGATGTGATGGCGCTCGATACCATCGAGTATTACCTGTTTCTTTATCCGGACCATCACTACTCGATTACGGAAAACAGCAAGAACGATCAGACTTTGGTGGCTCCGTTTGTTGTGGAAGAGGGCAATGTGTTGGATGTGGCCATGCTTTGGATCGACGACGTACTTCATTATGCCAATTGTGCCGAGCAGGAGAATCCGTATGTATTTGCGGTGACTCCGGGTGTACATGCCTTCCGCTTCCGTACGCCCCAATATGAGGTGGAAGTGGATAACGTACTGATTCGTGAAGGAAAGAAGAATATCTTTTCTTTTAATGTGAAGCATGCCGATCCGGCCTATGCCAATCATCCGGAGATGCCTCGCATTCGTACTACGGAGGTTTCTCGCAAAAAGAAAGGATATTTTTCGGAAGAGGAGATACGAGTATTGACCGACAATATGATTTTGGTAAATGATTTGGGCAGTAATATCATCTTCCCGAATAATTGGAATGACTTAAAGCTTCCGCAATGGCTCAAAGGGGGCGACCGCTTTTATTATATAGATGGCATTGCCGGAAAAAGAAGATATGGATCTGTATTGGTAGGGCCGTTTCCTGAGCGTTACGCCGTAAATGGCCGGAGCGACATTCTACAGATGTATGAGATGGATTCGTTATGGGTGAATTTTCCATTGGTGGGAGGAAGCCGCTATACGTTTTATCCCCGCTATGCATTCGCGCAGTCAAGCAATCCGATGATCGGTTCTTCCGAAATACCGCATGCGCCTGAATCCGATCCCGATTTTCGTGCGATGCCGACCGACCGTGAATCGATTCACGATAATTTCAGAAAACAGAAACTGATGTTCGCACAGAGGGGATGGAGTATTTTCTTTACCGATGCAAAGGGGATACGGCGTAAATTCGGAAAAGCGAAACTGGATATCGATTTGGAAAATTTGGAAGATGTGGATGCAACTTTGGTGTTTGTGGAAGAGTCGGACGGAACGGTTTCACTTGGTTATGGTAATAAGTGTTCGTTTACTGCTCTGCTGCCGGGTGAAACCCGTATTGCGGTACTTTGTGGCGACTCTACTTATTTCATGCGCACGGTAGCCTTGCAAGAGGGCGGCCGTAATGTTTTGAAATTATGCAAGGCGGATAAGCGGCCGGTCGATGATTGGAGCCGTTCGATATTCAATCGTTTCGATTCACTATTGACTGTTTCGCCGCTTCAGAATCCGTTTATAGCTTCAACCGATAGCCTGACGATTCATTCGGCGCCCGAAAGCTTGCCGTTGAAGATTGAAAAACGAAAGAAAGGAGAGAGGGTGATTGTTGAGGATGACGGGATGTTTGAACCTGTCATGATGGGGTCCTTAAGAGAGGACGCTATGCCGGTTCCCTCGCGAGCTCCGGCTGTGAAGGAAGTGGCAGTTGTGTATGGAACTGCTACAAGAATGGCTAATTCTGTGACTCAAATAAAAGGTGTATCGACTCCAACTCCTGAATCCGAAATCGAGCCGATGGCCGAAAATGTGCCCGAAAAATCGATTCGCCACGATTTCCGCGACGATGCATTCTGGCAGCCCAGCCTACGTACCGACTCGTTGGGGATGGCAACCTTTGAGGTAACCTATCCCGACGATATCACCGCCTGGGATGCATTCTTTATCGGGACGGGCAATAAGAAACAGCAGAATATGCGGAAACTCAATATCCGGGCGGTATTGATGCGTAGCGCACGCCTTTCAGTGCCTCGCTTCGCTATCGAGGGCGATAGCTTGATGGCGATCGGTCGCATCATAAACCACCAGGGGGATACGGTGTCGGTTGAACGGAGCTTTACGGCAAACGGGAAGAGCACATCCGCCCGTATTGAAGTGGCCAAAACGTATCTCGATCACATACCGGTAGTGGCTGGAGAAGAGGATTCGCTAAGCGTGGTATATCAAATCAGTATGCCCGACGGTTCGTCGGATGGCGAGGAGCGTAAAATACCGGTATTCCCGAAAGGGATGCTGAAGGCGGAGGGAGAATTCCGCATCATCAACGGCACCGAAAAACAGGTACTCAAGTTAGGAACACTCGCTCCCGCCACCTTGCATGCCGAAACGACACCGCTCAATGTCTTTCTTGAGGAGATAGCGCGTGTAGCTGATTATCCGTACGACTGCAATGAGCAGATGGCATCGAAGGTGAAGGTGCTGTTGGCACGTAAATCGATCTATTCGACTCTCGGTAAGCGTAGCAATGACGATAAGCAGATTCGCTC
>JAVVPN010000146.1:0-4497 GCA_036655755.1 Bacteroidales bacterium
GTTATCTCGCTGAGAAAATTTGCAACAGCCTGGGTTGCGAGTTAGGAAACATGAAGATCCAACACTTTGCCGACGGTGAATTCGGAGTTTCTTTCGAAGAATCGATCCGTGGGCAACATGTATTCCTGGTACAATCAACTTTTCCGAATGCAGACAATCTGATGGAGCTATTGCTGATGATTGACGCTGCAAAACGTGCTTCTGCCAAATCAATCATTGCCGTAATCCCATACTTCGGATGGGCTCGCCAAGACCGCAAAGATCAGCCTCGTGTGGCTATCGGCGCAAAATTGATCGCAGATTTGCTAAGCGTTGCGGGCATCGACCGCCTGATCACAATGGACCTTCATGCCGATCAGATTCAGGGATTCTTCAATGTACCGGTGGATCATCTTTATGCTTCTACCGTATTTGCCCCTTACATCGATTCATTAAAGCTTGAAAATCTGGTTATCGCATCACCGGACGTAGGCGGTTCGAAACGTGCCAACACCTATGCTAAGCACTTTGGCGTGCCAATGGTTCTTTGCCACAAATCACGCGCTAAGGCTAATGAAATCGCAAACATGGTTGTAATCGGCGACGTTAAAGACAAAAACGTCATCCTGATCGACGATATGGTTGACACTGCCGGTACGATTACCAAAGCAGCCGACCTAATGATCGAACAAGGAGCCCTTTCGGTTCGTGCCATCACCAGCCACGCGGTTATGTCTGATCCTGCATCAGAACGTGTTACAAATTCTCAGTTGGAAGAAATTATCTTTACGGATAGCATTCCTTTCTTGAAAGAGTGCGAAAAAGTACATGTAATCAGCATCGCTGATATGTTTGCTGAAACAATCCGTCGCGTAATGGATAACGAGTCTATCAGTTCTCAGTTTATTATCTGATAATACTGCGTTATTTATTTTTCACGATATCATAAAAAAGCCTCCCGGATCATAACGAATCCGGGAGGCTTTTGCTTTTCTATAGGAATACCCCTTATTGATTAATCACTTTCATCACGTAATTCCTATCCTTATTCTTGATCTTCACCAGATAGAATTTGTTATCGCTTGCAGGCATCACCTTGTTATACTCCGGGCGGTATGCGAATTCATTACTCACAACCACACCGGTAAGAGTAGATACCGTAATTTCAGAAGTCGCGTCCAGATTAGCGATATACAAACAATGATCTTTCATAAATAGTGTCGGCTGAGTGGCCGAAACCGCCTGCTGCATACCATCTGCGATATCGTTTATACGGATATTAAACTCGTAGGTATTTCCGATTGAATCGTTATTAGTTACAAACAGATTCTTAGCCCATGTAACATCGCTATCGGTAGGACCTTGCGCATAAACCACATACATACGATATGCACCCGGTGCTAAATTTGACGGAACCGGAATACGTTTTGTATATCCGTTGGCAGCCTTGAACGGATGATCCGTCGCACTTGAGCTTTTCCATCCTTCGGTAGTCGTATGGATATGTTCGTTTTCATCAAGGAAATCATAATCCTGATTCCAATCCACAAACACTGCTTGGTTCACCCAGCTCATATTGTTTTTCAAACCACCCACATATCCGTGAGTCGAGAAACAAGTAAGATCGAATGACGAGGTTCCGTACGAAAGTTCAATCTCAGGAGAAAGATAAGAAACCATTGCGCTTCCTCCATCTTCGATATTTACCGGAATCGCATCGCTCGTTGTCAATACGCCCAAATCAAAGATTTCCTCTTCCGACTGCCCTTCAGCCTTATAAGTTACCTTATTGAGGAATCGGTTCATCTGGTCCGCCTTACTGAATGTATGATGAAGCTGCGGATATTTATTCTCTTCTTCCGGTTCAACAATCTCCGAATGTGTTACATTACGCTCGCTGATAAAGGCTGTCGGCGTTTCGGCAATTGTAATACCGCTCAATTCGCCGGTTTCTCCATAATTTTTCATCTGAAGAACCACGCGATCATCATATACATAAATCATCATTGCCTGTACCACCTTCGAGTTGCTTGCGCCCACGCTACCGTCGATCGAATTGTTATAATAACGCATAGAACCTACGAATGCAGAGAAGAAGCTCTCTTTGGCTGCCGGTAATTCCTCTTCCTTATTGGCCGAAATATTCCACAATGCAGAGTAACTGTCGGTTGTATTCTGATCTACATAAGTAGCATTATCTCCCGATACGCTTATTTGTACAGGCAGCATACGCAAATCAGCACCCGAAGTACCCGGTTTCGGCTGATTCGTCAAGGCATAATGTGTGCCATTCGATTCGTGTACAATCAAGTATTGCGCATGATCGGTAATTGCCGTTACTTTTGTAGCAGTAGAGGTTCCATCGGTCGTTCCATTCACCTTATACAAAGACAAGTCTTTTGCAGAGCGATTACCCGAGAAGGTAATTGACCCCGAACTGAAATAAACATTCGATGTTTCAGATGACGCATTCGCCTTGATATTAAAATAAGAATTTGCAGAAGTAACAATACAAGCGTTCTTATCGTTAAGGATATTCAGATTCACGTCATATCCCAGATATTTATCATTGATATCCTGAATCAGGTATTCGTTATTTTCTGCTGGCTCAACCGCTTCCTGTTTTACAAAAAGATTTCCATTCTCATCATAAAGAGTAACGCGCTGTTGAGTTTCCTCGCGGATATATGCGGCATCCGTACCATGGTCATGACCATACAGGTAAATCAGATTCGGATATTTCGCCAATGTGGTCTTCAACAAAGCAGTTGCCTCATTATTTACCAATCCTTTATTCGAATTGCTTATTCCTTTTGAATCATTAAACGGAATATGAGCCATGAAGAACACCGTTTTCTTCGGATCACTCTCAAAAATAGTTGCCAGGCGTTGTTCAATCCATCTTACCGATTCGATAGAGTATTGATAATCCCATGCATTGCGATAAAAATATTTACCCGCATTCAAGCAAACAAAGTCGAATCCGTTAATCACATAATGATAGCCGGCCAGCAAGTCGAACTTATCATCCAGTGTGCGCTCTATAAAGCGTTCCTCCGGTTGCAACTCTCCCACATGCTGTTTCATCGGGAACTGATAAAATTCGCCTGCATTAAAATTGGCAGATCCTGAACCGGTCCAATCCGGTTTTGCCACCTCATACTCATGATTACCGTTTACATACAATACAGGTTTCTTCTTTGCCTGTCCCGGAAATGCTTCCTGAGCTGCCGTATGCATCAAATCTCTGATACGCTCCCAGTTTTGCTGCGAAATAGAAACATCACTGGTAAAATCGCCGTTGAGAACTAGCACATCAATATTTTCTTGTTGTTTGAGTGCATTCAACGTATTCTGTACGACACCTCGCAGTGCAACAGATTCTACACTTCCACTAATCAGCGATTGCTGATTATGAAGATCCGAAAGAATGGCTAATGTCAAGTTAGGCTGGTCGCCCTTGTCGTTGGTCAGATCGCCTCCCGCACTAATCCGGGAAGCGGAAAATGCTTGATGAGGCACTATACCCAATAGCATAGCATAAAGGAAGTAATTTAGTTTCATGATAAAATGTAGATTTACGATTTAATAAAATATTTATTTATTTTATTTAAAATAATCACAAATATAGCATTTTTCTTACAACTTGAAATTTTGTGCAATAAAAAATCGGACCCTTCATAAGAGTCCGATTTATAATCATTTATCCATATTCGCGTTATGAATATCTTAACTGCTGCCCTATACGGAGCGTCGTATTCGTTTTGATTTTATTTAAGCGACAGAGCTGGTTGATGCTCACACCGTATTTTTTCGCAATCCGCCCAAGGGTATCTCCCGAGCGCACGCGATGATAGGCGATTCCGTCAGGCCCCATCGTCCCGGAAGCAATTGCTTTTGCCTTTTTCGAACGAAACATATACGTATCCGTATGTGCCACCCTGTTCTGGAAGTCGATAATCTCATTCGGATTAATAACCAATCCCATCAATCGGGTTTCGAAGTGAAGGTGAGCTCCTGTAGAACGACCGGTATTACCACCCAATGCAATCGGCTGCCCCGCTTTCACCACCTCATCCTGTTTTACCAGGAATTTAGACAAGTGTCCGTATACGGTTTCCAACCCATTGTTATGGCGAACTACCAGATAATAGCCATATCCTCTTCGTTCAAACTTACGGACGCGGATCTTTCCGGAGAAAGCAGCATAAATCGTATCACCGGTATACACCTTCAGGTCGATTCCATTATGCATTCTGCGGCGACGCCACCCGAAATTCGAAGTTACGGTTCCCAAACGACCATCTCCCAGACTATATCCCACCGGAGAAGCAAACTCCGATATATCGATACGTAAGGAATCTGGCAGCTTCACCGCCGTATTGCGATAAGGATTTACCCAATCGTTACTCCATGAATTATATAAATCTTCTGCCGGGAAAAGCAATTCTTCATCCTGCAACCGATAAAGCATTTTCATCGAATCAAGCAGATTCACTTCTTTAAAAATATTTACCT
>JAVVPN010000147.1:0-4443 GCA_036655755.1 Bacteroidales bacterium
CTTTTCCATTTAGTAAGTTAAGTGATTGATTAAAAAATGCAGGCGCAAAGATAGACCTTCTTTTATAAAAAACAATAGGCAGACCGCATTGGTCTGCCTATTGTTTTTTATAAAAAAATCATCTTATTCCTTGATGAATTTTATCTTCTGAGAAACAGAATCACTTTGAATCTCGATAAAATAAATACCGGTTGCTAAACCCGAAACATCAATGCCATATTCAGCATGATAAATATTACGCGTAATTACCTGGTTCGACAGATTACATATCCGGTAAGTTGCTGCGTCTGCATTTGTAATGAAAATACGTTCTTTAGCTGGATTCGGATAAAGTTTACATGTTTTCATTTGAGTCGTTTCCAACGAATTCGGAACATCCGAGCCTTCAATCGCAAATTCCTGGTCAGAAAGGGCTGTCATTGGATAATTGGTTGTTACCACCCGAATCTGATATTTGCTTCCTGAAATCATTTTTGTCGGAAGTTGAATCTTCAGAATACCGCTTTCGTCGGTTACTATAGGTTCGCAAATCACCGTTGGATTATCGAATGATCCTGTATGATCTGATAGTTCTGCATATACCGTATTGGCTGCAGCGTCAATATTTGAAACAGACATTGAGCCGGTAAGAGTAAAAGGTAATTCAAAGCTATCACCTTCATGATAGCTTACATTAGTCAAATTTCCTGTAGATAGTGACGGTTTGTAAATCAAAACCAAATCATCTACAAATACATTGTCTACCCCTCCGGTACCAACTCCCGGTGCTTTATTTGTTGTAATCGATGCCAACATAAATTTAGGCTGGATATCTTTTACTGTTTCAAAAGGCAATGTCACTCGTTGCCAATCGCAAGGAGCATAATTAAGTTCTGCTTTTGATACAACCAAATCACTTACTGAGGCACTCGGGTCTTTTACAATACCATTTGCATGAAGTATAAACGACAAACGAGCTTCTGCCACTTGTGAGTCTGCATTAGCAGGTACGTATTTAACCCAGATACTAACTGAATCCGGACGCTCTTCCACTACCTGATGGAATTTAGCATCATCTACGACAATTGCATTGTAATTCGATAAATCTGCCGCAGTCCAGCTATTGGCATAGATTCTTCCGGTAGTCATGTTCCCATTCGCGGCAATCGATCCGATCATTTTCGAATAGATATGAGCCGATTGTGTTCCTTTACTTCCCGGGCGGATATTTGAAGATGCTTGCACCTGTTCCGCTTTCGCAAACCCTGCCATAGAGCCGGTTACTGTTCCAAATGAATTCCAGTTTTCCGGTTCCGAACCTTTTTCAACTGCTTCCCATTTTTCAAAACCGTTGTTTTTAAGCTGTGTGCCAAAGTCGATACTAGTTGTCGTTGTCGTTGTAACAGCTTCCGATTTAAATAAATCAATCATGGTTTGTACCGATACTGTATAATCAGTACCGCGTGTCGCATTCATGAATGTGTAGGATGTCTGGTCGACCGGAAGTTCAAACTCCTGTTCAATGATATTCTCCTTATTCAGAAGTTTAATCAAATATTTTTGAGCATCCGCTACAACATCCCAATTAGCCACAACGGTATTTTTAGTTGAGTTTACAACTAATCTTGATGGAGTGGCAATTGCCTTTGTGATAACTGTAATCAAAGGAGAAATAGCCGAACTTATTCCTTTCTCATTTACCGATTTGATACCGATTTTATATTCAGTATTCGGAGTTAAATCAGAAATAGTATACTCCGTTCCGGTTGTGGAATATTCTGTAACCGGCATGTCATTTTTATCATATACAAGAATAAGATACGAACTGATATTCTGTACAGCATCCCAGCTAACAAAAACGTTACTATAAGATGCTGTGCCCGAAGTAACTGTTGTTGGGGCATCGGGAGCAGTCGAAGCAAGAATCTGGGCTGTCAGATTTATCTCTTCAAAAGCAGCCGGATATCCCGTATCCGACACTTTTATGGTCGTATTGGCATCCTCCGGAAGAGTTGCAGTATAACTGATCTCGAAATCACTTTTACCTTCTGCGTTCGCTTCATCACTTTCTGTAAGTTTACGATAAGAGAAAGCCGGATTAGATGATTCGAATAACAGATTTCCTTGTGGATTTGAATATTCTACAGAAATAGTATCTTTCAGAATTTCACCTGTCAGTCCTTTTATTATCCGGTTCTCACTTAAAATATCCACAGATTTCGGAAGTGCGAAAGTAACCGGATCAAACTCATGACCACAATAACTACCACTGAATATTCCATTCGCTTTTACGTTAAAGTGAAATTTAATATAGCGAGTAGTCGGTTTTAATGCGATTGTTATGTCGTGTGTTACATTTGCCGATAATGCAACCGGAGTATCAAATGTTTTATTATCTGCCGATTCCGATATGCTCAAGTCATTATGATTACCGGATGTACAGGTAGCTCCACCTACCGCATCTGCTTTGATCTTAAGTATTCCGGGAACATCTTTAAATGCAATTACCATCGTAGCCGTCCCTGTTTGGGTCCAGTTGGTCGTTTTCAGTGCATAAATCTGATTTAGTGCTTTCAATGATATTTCGGCACTTCCATTATTGGAAATTGAAAAAAAATGATCAGCAGACGTAACCTGTAAAGGCAAATTATTAATATAATTTGCTGCCTTTAGAGGTGTCATTTCTCCGGAAACGGCTGTGAGCAGAGCTCCGGAGAATAATGTTACAAAAATCTTTGATTTCATATTTCTTATTTTCTGTACACTTTGCGTGTAATAATTCCATGGTTGGTAGTGATTTCAATCAGATAAACCCCATATGAATATTGGTTCATATCAATAGAAGAAATTTGGTTTCTCTGGTTTGCAATTACAGATCCATTGATGGTAAAGATCTTGTATCCTGTAATTTCAGCTCCCGAAACGGTTAATACGTTATCCGCATAAATTGTTTTAATTTGCGATACGGCTGATGTAAGGCTGTTTAATAAATCTTTATCTCCGTCGAAAGTAACATTCACCGGGCTGTCATTCCATAAAACACGAATAATAAGATTCGCTTTGTCTTTTGTAAGAGTTCCGTTTAATGTAGTTGGAAGCTGTCCAAGTCCTACCTCCGTTTTATCGATAATAATCTCTGGCGCAGTAATTACTCCCTGCTCATCAATGGCAACAGACGGAACTTCAATATCTCCTACCATAATAGCTCCATTCATGAAACTAAAGTCTTTCAATACCAGTTTTAGTGTGTTTTTTCCGTCTTCTTTATAAGTATATACCTTTACATTCTCGGTAGGTGGCATTGGCATTGCAGCATCACCCTCTCCTAGAGTAACATTTAGTATTCCTGTATAGCTTCCTGTTAGTTCTTCAAGATTAGTTGCTCCTACTGGCAATATAGCCAAACATGTAAGAATAGAAAGTAAAAGTTTTTTCATAGAACAAATAATTTAATTGTTAGGCCGGAGTATTTTCATACTCCGGTGATGATTAAAATTTATAAGCGAATCCCAAATTTGCGTAGATGGGATACATATTAAAAGTAATAGTTTCGAATGAGCTTTTAAAGATTGGCACAAATCCCCACGTTAGGTCTGCATAAAGATATAAGTGGCGATAAGCTCTCCATTGCGCGCCTACTTCGGCTCCACACTGGAAACTTCTCAAATCTTTTGAAAAGTCATAGCTTGCTTGTGAGTCCCCTTCGAAAATAATTTTTTCTCCCGTAGGATTTCCTTCACGCAGATATCCATCATATACACTACCTGTAAATAGACCGCGAATCTGATAGGATAAAAAACCTCCTGCTTTCACTTCCCAACGTGGTGATAGTTTATATACGGCCAATATAGGGAAAGTCAGATATGAGTTCTGTACTTCGGTTTTTACATTCCCGGTCCAGTTCCCTTCCATCAGACCACCGTCATCGGCAACCATTTTCATCCCGTAATTCTTTACGAGGGCATCCGTTTTCATACCTTTGTTTTCCATACGGATCCCTACAAGTAATCCGGCACGATCAAACCATTTTACGATATCTGCCTCAATCGATATCTGAAGAGTCGGGTCGTAACTGTTTATCTGACGAATTTCTGCCGGAAGTGGTACGGGCGAAGTCCCCCCCACGTTAAATCCTGCTTTCAAACGATATTCAAGACCACGCAAATATGACCAGCGCAACCCTTTCGTTTCACCTTCCGGTGAAGATCCATCTGCAAACATAGGGAATGCTATCAGCATCAATAAAAAAGCATATGTGATTCTTTTCATTTGTATATTATTTATTTAACATTAAGGTATAAATGCGCCATTTATATATCCTTTGCTGAATTTTACCTTTAAGGGTGTTATGGCGCTTTCATGTTGTATATTGTTTTTTATACTACGGTTATTATTCTTCGTCACAAACGAGTTCTACTTCATCTACAATCAGCGTACTTCCGGTAGCTCCGGTAAAATAAGCAC
>JAVVPN010000148.1:0-4417 GCA_036655755.1 Bacteroidales bacterium
AATTTATTCCGGCATTTTCACCGGATTCAATCCTTGCTTTTCTGCTACTTCAATCAGTAACCGCAATGCCGCTTCGCGTTCATTGGGAATGATTCCGTCGAGAATGGCGTCTTTGAGCGCCATCTTCAGGTCGCCCACTTCGCGGCTCGGTTTCAGATTAAATATTTCCATAATCTCTTCGCCCGATACCGGAGGTTGCATATTGCGGATGCGGTCTTTCTCTTCGATCTCTTTCAACTTTTGGCGCACCAGTTTGAAGTTTGCCAGGAAGCGTTTTACCTTTTCGCGGTTTTTCGACGTGATGTCTGCTTCGCAAAGGGTCATCAGATCGTCGATATCGTCGCCGGCGTCAAAAAGCAGTCGTCGGATCGCCGAGTCGGTTACCTCCTCTTCGGCCAGCACGATTGGGCGCATGTGGAGACCAACCATTTTCTGCACGTATTTCATCTTGTCGTTCAACGGTAGTTTCAGTTTTCTGAAAATGGGTTGAATCATTTTTTCGCCGATGAAATTGTGGTTGTGGAAGGTCCAGCCCAGTTTCCGGTCGTAGCGCTTCGTGGTCGGTTTGCCGATATCGTGTAATAAGGCGCCCCAGCGTAACCAAAGGTTGTCCGAAAGGGCAGCCAGATTGTCGAGAACTTCGAGCGTATGATAGAAATTATCTTTGTGTGCGCGGCCATCTTTACTATCGATCCCTTTCATTGCCTGCAACTCGGGGAAGATAAGGGCCAGCAATCCGCATTGTTCGAGCAGGATGAAACCTACCGAAGGTTTGCGGGTTTTCATCATCTTGTTGATTTCATCGATGATGCGTTCGCCCGAAATGATATTGATGCGCTCCTTGTTGCGCTCGATAGCCTGAAACGTTTCGGGTTCGATTTCGAATCCGAGCTGTGTGGCGAATCGGATGGCACGCATCATGCGCAACGGATCGTCGCTGAAGGTGATATCCGGATCGAGCGGCGTGCGGATGATGCCGTTTTCCATATCGGTCAGGCCGCCAAAGGGATCAACCAGTTCGCCGAAGCGGGCCTGGTTAAGGCAGATGGCAAGCGCGTTGATGGTAAAATCGCGGCGGTTCTGATCGTCGGCCAGCGAGCCGTTTTCAACAATTGGCTTGCGGGAATCGTGTGTGTACGATTCGCGGCGTGCGCCTACAAACTCAACCTCTAAGTCATAATATTTTACCTGTGCGGTTCCGAAGTTTTTGAATACCGACAAGTGGGCCCCTTTGCCAAGGCGGTTGGCTACGGCCGAAGCGAGCTCAATGCCGCTCCCTACCGTTACCACGTCGATGTCTTTTGAATCGCGATTTAGAAAAATATCGCGCACAAAGCCACCAATAACGTAGCTTTCAAGACCAAGGGCATCACTTTCCTCTGAAATGATTTTGAATATATCGTCCTGCAGGTGCTTTAACAACTGCTCTTTCTCTAAATGCATGTACGATTAATAAATGATTTTGATAAAGACAAAGGTACGAAAAAACGCAATTTATTTATCGTGGGCACATAGCTTTTCGAAGACAGGCTTCAGAATTTCCGGAATTTCGAGTTCGCGGCATGATATTTGTTGTAATCGCTCTTGTCCTTTTTCGGTCAGGGAGAAATACATTTGCCGTTTATCCTCTTTGCCCAAGGCCCGGTTGATAAGCTCCTTGTTTTCGATGTTGCGAATCACTTTCGAGGTGTGTGAGGCGCTCATGCCGGTTTTCTCGGCGATTTCGGAAGCTGTCAGCTCAGGCTGCTCATGAGCCAGCGAGCAAAGAGCCATCGCTTCATTCAAACAAACGCCATACACATTTTCAAACTCCTTTTCATACGCGTCGATTGCCTTATACAATTCACGCATCACACAGATAGACTTCATCAGAATTTTATTTAAATAAACAGATTTACATTTGATTTGTCGGCGCGCTCCATATAGGTGGCTACTCCGCCGATGGTCACCTCGTCGAGCAATTCTTCGCGCTTCACGCCCATTACATCCATCGACATCTGGCAGGCGATAAATTCGACACCGTTTTCAATCGCCTGGTCGCGCAGGCTTTCGAGCGAATCGATTCCTTTGCTGTTCATCAGGTAACGCATCATTCGGGCCCCGATGCCTCCCATATTCATTTTCGACAGTTTCAGTTTCAGAGAGCTCGAAGGGAGCATCATGCCGAACATCTTGCCGAAGATATCTTTTTTAACAGCGGGTTTGTTTACTTTCTTGATGGCATTGAGCCCCCAGAATGTAAAGAAGATGGAAACCTTCTCGCCGGTAGCGGCCGCACCGTTAGCCAGTACAAAGGTAGCAAGAGCTTTGTCTAAATCATCGCTGAACAGAATCAAAGTTTTGCCTTTTCCTCCGGATGCCACTGTTGATGCGGGTTGAGGAGCCGCTTTTTCGATAATTACCGAATGGCGTCCGTTCTCGCTGTTGCGGGCAATCAGTTTATGGCCGGTCGTATTGCACCATGCTTCGGCATCAGCAGGGAAGCCGGCGTCGGTGGCTATCATTTCGATGCGTTCTCCCGCTTCGAGGTTGTCGATCGTTTTTTTCATCTTCATGATCGGGCCGGGGCATTGCAGTCCGCAGGCATCTACTTTCATTGCTTTAATACCTTTCATCATAGGTAAAATCGTCTGTGCTTTTTTGTCGGTGTGCATCGTGCATTCCCGTTTCGGATTCACGATAGGGGCGATAGCGCTTTTATAAGTCTTGTAGCCACCTGAAAGGTTGCGAACTTTGTCAAAACCGTGTTGCGTAAGGATGCGACTGGCCACATAGCCACGCAAGCCGATGGCACAGTATACGATGATCTCTTTCTCTTTTGAGAGCTCGCCCAACCGGTGACGTAGTTCGTCTACCGGAATATTGACCGCTCCCGGAATGGCTCCCAATTCGAACTCATCGGCCGTACGTACGTCCACCAACTGTTGTGTGGCCGGATTAAAACCGGCTACCTCGCGCCAATAGGCGGCTTTTACCTTTCCTTCGAGCAGATTGGATGCGGCATATCCTGCCATGGCGACCGGATCTTTGGCTGAGGAAAACGGAGGTGCGTAGGCGTGCTCAATTTTCTCGAGGTCATAGATGGTGCCTCCCTGTTTGATTACCAACGCCAGCTCATCGATTCGCTTGTCTACTCCTTCATAGCCTACTGCCTGAGCGCCGAGCAACTTGCCCGATGTGGGGTCGAATGTTATTTTGATGCTCATCGGAAGTGCGCCCGGATAATATCCTGCGTGCGATCCCGAATGGGTGGTGGATGACTGATAGGGGATGCCCATCTGTTTTAGTCGTTTGGCAGGAAGGCCCGTAGAGGCTACAGTAAGATCGAAAACCTTGGCGATACCGGTGCCGATCGACCCTTCGTATTTGATTTTGTTGCCGTTAACAACATTGTCGGCAGCGATGCGTCCCTGACGGTTGGCCGGCCCGGCAAGATAGTTGAGCCACGGTTTTCCAGTGAGCGGATGCGGGTATTCAATTGCATCGCCTACGGCATAGATATCGGCGTCTGATGTCTGTAGGTATTCGTTTACTTTGATACCGCCAGCTTCGCCGATGGCCAATCCGCCTTCGCGAGCGAGTGTCGTTTCGGGGCGAACACCGATTGATAGAATCACCAGGTCGGCCGGAATAGCCTGCCCGCTTTCAAAAAGCACCTCCATTCCATGCTCTTTGGCATCGAATCCGGTAACTGATTCGCCCAGAAGCAGGCTTACCCCTTTTTCTGACAAATGTTGGTGTACTTGTGCGGCCATCGAATAATCGAGCGGAGCCATCACTTGGGGTGCCATCTCGGCAATCGATACGTTGATGCCCAGGTGATGCAGGTTCTCAGCCATTTCAAGGCCGATGAATCCCCCTCCGATCACCATTGCATTGTTTATGGTGTGGGTTTGAAGATATGCTTTGATACGGTCGGTGTCGCGCACATTGCGTAAAGTGAAGATTCCTTCAGTGTCGATTCCCGGAAGGGCAGGGCGGACCGGACTGGCTCCGGGTGAAAGAATCAGTTTGTCGTACGTTTCAGAATATACGCTGCCGTCGGCTTTGCGTATGTCGATTGTTTTGGCTTCTTTGTTGATGGCGATTACTTCTTGCTCTACGCGAACGTCTACATTAAAGCGGTTGCCGAATGATTGGGGTGTTTGTACGAATAGTTTTTCGCGCTCCGGTATTACATCGCCGATATAATAGGGTAGTCCGCAATTGGCATAAGAGATGTAAGATCCTTTTTCAAATAGGATGATCTCTGCGTTTTCGTCGTTTCTGCGTAAGCGGGCAGCTGTGGTTGCTCCACCGGCTACTCCTCCGATCAATAAATACTTCATTTGTATATAGTTTATTTTTTAACACCAAGGTCAAATGCGCCATTTATATACCTTTTGTTGGGTATCTCAACTTTAGGTGAGTTATGGCG
>JAVVPN010000149.1:0-4401 GCA_036655755.1 Bacteroidales bacterium
AGAAGCCCGTTGATCGAAAGATCGGCGGGCTTTTTTGTTTTCCGGCATGAAGGATTCTTACTATCTTTGTACCGGAGTAAAATTTTAATACATGATTCCAAAGGATAAAATAACGATTTACGATCTGGCAAAACAGCTGAATACCACGGCATCAACCGTGTCGCGCGCTTTAAAGGATCATCCTCGTATCAGTAAAAAGATGAAGCAAGCGGTGCATGAACTAGCTGATAAGCTGAACTATCAACCTGATTCGATTGCACACCATTTACGCACCGGAAAGGGATTGGTAATCGGTGTTATTGTGCCTCGCATCGACCGCCATTTTTTTTCATCAGTTATCGGAGGTATCCAATCGGTGGCTCAAGAAAGAGGTTATAGTGTTATTATTTCTCAGTCGGATGAATTGTATGATAAAGAGGTAAAAGCCGTGAAAGCAATGGCAAATAAGAAAATTGACGGACTTGCCATTTCGATATCTGCTCAGACAACCGATTACCATCATTTGGACCAATTAATAGAACGAGGTATTCCGGTCGTGTTTTTTGACCGAATTCCCGATATTGCGCAAATTAATTGTATCGTCAATGATAATTATAAAATCGGATATGACGCGGTGCGTCATTTATTTTATCAGGGATGTCGCAAGATTGCCCATTTTGCCGGACCGCAAACTTTGCAGGAATACCGTAATCGATTGGATGGTTATAAACAAGCACTGGAAGATCTTGAATTGGAATATCGGGATGAATACGTAGTGTATGACAGCATTACAATGGAGCGTGGAATAGAAGCTGCCGAATATATATTGCATTTGAAAGAGCGGCCGGATGCGATTTTTTCAGCGAGTGATTATGCGGCGATTACAGCTATGGATACGATTAAGAAATCGGGCTTGTCGATA
Source organism: Bacteroidales bacterium (assembly GCA_036655755.1). Classification (GTDB taxonomy): domain Bacteria; phylum Bacteroidota; class Bacteroidia; order Bacteroidales; family JAUNSR01; genus JAUNSR01. The sequence continues at coordinate 902 of JAVVPN010000149.1, forward strand.
CCCAAAGATATAGCAGTGGTAGCTGTTGCAAATGAACCGGTGGTGAATTATCTGGATCCGGCCTTGTCGTCATTCGATCTCCGAAATCTTAAAATGGGAGAGGAAACGGCCTCGATGTTATTAGACCGGATGACTAAAGACAATAGCCACTATCGCCAAGGCGAAAAACTGGTGTTTGAGGCTGAACTTATTGTACGGGCTTCATCATTAAAAGGGTAAAATAAAATGGCATAAATATTTTTTTAACACATCTGTGCAACCGATTTCGTTTATTCAGCTGTTATAAAATAAGTATTATATGTCTGTATTAAACCCTTTTGAGCATGAAAACAAATTATCAATTACGCTACGCTTCGAATCCTCGGGATGCTAAAAATTATGATACCACACGTTTGCGTGAGGAATTTTTAATACCTGTACTTATCGTAAAAAATGAGGTGAATCTGATTTATTCGATTTATGACCGAATGATTATTGGGGGAGCCATGCCGGTTGCCGAAGAATTAACCTTAGAACGCGTGGATCCTTTGGAATCGGACTATTTTCTGCAACGTCGCGAAGTGGGTGTTTTTAACGTGTCGCGTGGAACGGGCGTGATTAACGTGGATGGTGTAAAATATCAGTTAGAATACAAAGAAGCCCTATATATCGGGATGGGAGTCAAAAATGTGACTTTTATGAGTGTTGATGCTTCAAATCCCGCTAAGTTTTATTTTAACTCGACGCCTGCGCATATATCTTTCCCTACGCGTAAGATTACAAAGGCTGAAGCAATAACCTCAGAACCAGGAAGTGAAGAAATGGCAAATCATCGGATTATCAAAAAGATGATTGTCCCGGAAATACTGCAAACATGTCAGTTGCAGATGGGTATGACTGAATTACAGTCTGGAAGTGTGTGGTCCGATATGCCCCCTCATGCGCATAATCGGAGAATGGAATCTTTCTTTTGCTTCGAGGTGCCTGAAGGACAGGCTGTATGTCATTTTATAGGAGAACCAGCGGAAACGCGCCATCTCTGGATGCAGGGTAATCAAGCAGTCTGGTTGCCGGAATGGTCAGTTCATACCGTGGTTGCTACAACTAATTATACTTTTATCTGGGGTATGGGCGGTGAAGATTTGGACTATGGGGATCAGAATTTTTACAAATACACCGACCTTCGTTAAGTCGTAAGACAAAATCAGACGGATAAATAAATTTTTGAACACAGGTGAACGATAGTTGTTTATCCTGTGTTTCTATTTTATATCAGAAATAAAAATAAATTATATACCGATGAGAAAAATTTTTGCTATTGCTGTCACCTCGTTGCTATTATCTTCTTGTATGAAACAAAAGGATGTAACAATTATGGTACAAAATCAATCCGAAATGAACCGGACTGAGATGGTTGAAGTGGTTTGGCATCTTATTAAAGATAATTTGAAATTGCCCCAAGGGCAGTCTTTTATTTTACTTGACGAACAAGGGCAACAAGTGCCTTATCAATTGGTCTCGTATGGTGAAAAAGAAGCGCAACTGCTTATCTTCCCGGCAACACTGAATGCAAAGCAAACGCTTCGGTTCCATATAAAACAAGGACTTCCCGACAAATTTGCTTCGCAAGCAAAAACAACCTTTATGTCGGAAAGAAAGGATGATATTTCCTGGGAAAATGACAGAGTCGCATTTCGCATGTATGGGCCCTCTCTTGAAATGGATCCGACAGAACCTCTGATATCGGGCGGAATAGATATATGGGTGAAAAATACGCCCGACCTGGTTACGCAACAATGGTATAAGGACGATTTGGCGAAGGTAAAAAGTTATCATGAAGATAAAGGGGAGGGGCTTGATTTTTATACCGTAGGGAAAACCTTGGGGGCCGGCGCTGCCGCTCCGATTGTAAACGATTCGCTGTATTACATTAATCATAATTTTCAATCATACGAAATTCTGGATAATGGCCCGTTACGCACTGTGTTCCGCCTGACTTACGCACCGTATTATGCTTCAGACAGTGTTGTAATAAATGAAACCCGTTTGATTAGCTTGGATGCAGGATCTAATATGAATAAGATTATAGAGAACTATGGCGATATCAAACAAGATATTCAGGTAGCAGCCGGTTTCCCTTATTATAATAATGATACCTATGTGATGAATGGCCCGGAAGGATATATTGCCTATGCGCAGCCGGCCCATGAACAGCATGGTGTAATTTATTTAGGCTTGGTTTCGGATGTGGCTTTAGTGAATACAAAAATTATAAAGAATCAACTTTTGGGTATTATGAATTATCGCCCTTCATATAGTGCGGGAAAAGGTTTGACATATTACTCAGGAGGCGGCTGGAGTAAGGGCGGATACCCGACAGTACAGGATTGGGATAATTATGTTGCAGATTTTGCCAAGCGAGTAAGAAACCCGTTGGTAGTAGCCGTACAGTAATACTCCGTCAATCTGTCAGCCAAAATCTGCCATCTTCCACTCAATTTGGTTTGAAAACTGACAAAAAATATTTTTTCTTCTTTTAGAAAAAATGGCATGCCATTTGTAAATATAGTTACGGAAGCCATAATAATAAACTAAATGAAAATGGCATCTGTTATACAATAGAAGAAAATATTAAAACTTAAAATTATACTACAATGGGAAAGATTATTGGTATTGACTTAGGTACAACCAACTCGTGTGTTGCTGTTATGGAGGGTAATGCTCCAGTCGTTATTAATAATGCGGAAGGTCGTCCGACTACTCCATCTATCGTTGCTTTCGTAGATGGTGGAGAACGTCGAGTTGGTGAGCCGGCTAAACGTCAGGCTGTAACCAACCCAACCCGAACAATCTTCTCTATCAAGCGCTTCATGGGTGAGAGTTGTGACCAGGTAAAAAACGAGATTCCTCGTGTACCTTATACTGTAATATGTAACGAAGCGAATCAACCGCGTGTTGAAATCGAAGGTCGTACATACTCTCCACAGGAAATTTCTGCAATGATTCTTCAGAAGATGAAAAAAACAGCAGAAGATTATCTTGGGCAGGAAGTAACTGAAGCGGTAATTACAGTACCGGCATATTTCAATGATGCTCAGCGTCAGGCTACAAAAGAGGCCGGTGAAATTGCAGGTCTTGTTGTACGCCGTATTGTAAATGAACCAACTGCTGCAGCTTTGGCTTATGGTCTTGATAAGACTACTAAAGATATGAAAATCGCTGTATTCGACTTAGGTGGTGGTACATTCGATATCTCTATCCTGGAGTTGGGCGACGGTGTATTCGAAGTAAAATCAACAGATGGTGATACTCACCTTGGTGGAGATGACTTTGACCACGTAATCGTAGACTGGTTGGCTGAAGAGTTCCAGAAAAATGAAGGAATCGACTTGCGTAAAGATCCGATGGCTCTTCAACGTTTGAAAGAGGCTGCAGAAAAAGCAAAAATCGAGCTTTCTTCAACTACATCGACAGAAATCAATCTGCCATATATCATGCCGGTAAACGGTATTCCAAAACAC
>JAVVPN010000150.1:0-259 GCA_036655755.1 Bacteroidales bacterium
CATCAACCATAATAGCTGGACCCCCGCATTCAATCAACCGGACTTTATGGATTGGCTTTTCAGCCAAAGCAAGAACAAGGAGGAAAACAATATTAATTTAGATTAATACAACTACCTCCTTTGCAAGCCCCTTCTGATTGCCGGCAAAGTGATAACGCAAAATCCGGAACCAACACATATAATAAAAGTTAATACAAAAACTTTACAACCCTTATTATCAACCGGGTTATAAAAAAAGCGATCCGCAGATCAATGAGAC
>JAVVPN010000150.1:304-4209 GCA_036655755.1 Bacteroidales bacterium
GAATACCTGCCTGTCACGCAGGGGGTCGCGGGTTCGAGTCCCGTCCATACCGCAGAAAGCGCTTGATTTTAGAATCAGGCGCTTTTTTTATGCCTTCTAAAATCAAAACCTCCAATATATTCTGAATCATATCACTCTAAAAGATTTAGATATGTATATTTACCGGATCTTAACCTTTTATTTTTATTATGCTGAAAATATTTTACCGAACCCTGATGATCGGTTCTTTAGCAATGCCACTTTGTGCACAAACCGATTATCAACCTTCCCCCGAGAATTTAAAATCAAGACAGGAATTTAAAAATGATAAATTCGGCGTATTTATCCATTTTGGAATTTACAGTATGCTTGCCGACGGCGAATGGGTATTGAATGATAAGAATATAGATCATAAAGAATACGCGAAGCTGGCATCAGGCTTCTCCCCCTCTGCGTTTAATGCAGATGAATGGGTACGTGCCATCAAATCGTCGGGGGCAAAATACATTACCATCACAAGCCGCCATCATGACGGATTTTCAATGTTCGATACAAAACATTCAGACTTCGACATCATGGATGCAACCCCTTTTAAGCGCGATATTCTGAAAGAACTCTCTTTAGCTTGCCAAAAGCAGGGCATGAAGCTTAATTTTTATTATTCGCATTTAGACTGGATGCGTACAGACTATCCTCTGGGGCGAACCGGCCACGGCACGGGGCGTGAATTAAAACCAGACTGGAAAAGCTATTATACCTTCATGAATAATCAATTAAGCGAATTGCTCACCAATTACGGGCCGATTGGCGCTATTTGGTTCGACGGGCACTGGGATCAGGATGAAAAGCCCGATTTCAACTGGGAATTACCCGAACAATATGCATTGATCCATAATTTACAACCCGGTTGTCTGGTTGGTAACAACCATCACCGCCTACCGTTTACCGGTGAAGATATCCAGATATTCGAACGCGATTTACCGGGCGAAAATAAAGCCGGATATTCGGGCCAGGATGTTGGTAAATTACCACTGGAAACTTGTGAAACCATGAACGGTTCGTGGGGGTACAAAATAAAAGATCAGAATTACAAATCGCCGAAAGAGTTGATCCATTATCTTGTAAAGGCTGCCGGAAAAGATGCGAACCTACTCATGAACATAGGGCCTCAGCCTAATGGAGAACTACCGGCAGTTGCCGTGGAGCGATTGCAGAAAATGGGCGAATGGATGAATGTATATGGCGAAACAATTTATGGTACGACAGGCGGCTCGGTACCTCCCAGAGAATGGGGCGTAACGACTGAAAAAGAGAATAAAATGTTTGTCCATATCCTTGATTTAAAAGACCAGGCGCTTTATTTGCCTTTAAAGGATAAAAGAATAAAGAAGGCGTTGATGTATAAAGACAAACGGCCGTTGAAATTCACACAAGATAAGAGCGGTACGCTTTTACATTTGCCAGCGGTTCCCGAAGATATCGATACGGTAGTGGAACTACAGTTTTAATCAAAAAAATGATGGTATGCCCTAAGACATACCATCATTTTTTTATCAGAAACTATTCAGAATCCGATTTGCTTTCGCAACCGCCTCTGTTGCGGATTCTATTTTCAGCTGTTCTTCATTAAAACGCTCCAGCATCTTGTCAATTTTACGCAGACTGGCCTTATCTCTTTTACGAGTAAACTCATCACGCAGAATACGTATCTTTTCGTACGCTTGAATACCGGCAGTGAGTCTTTCAAATCTTACTGAGGTACGTGCGCCCGGGTAAATCAGATAGGTATCCCCCGCTGCCCATGAAGTAAAACGCGTATCCTGCAATGGCGATTTCACCCAACTGTTGAGCGCCCAACGCAGATATCCGTCAAGATTTTCTTTGGCGGCACGCCAACCCAGCCATTCGGCTTCCGCCGGTTCGCTAAAAGAGAATGTATTTGGCAAAGCTTCGGTACAGCTGGTATAATAAGTGGTTACTTTATTTTCATCTTTCCGTTTTTGTATCATATCCCGATCGAGTTTGTAACGGAAACTTACACAATAGTTATCCAGATCAGCCTCCAGTTCGGGGTGATAATCTCCTGCCATCGAAATCTTGAAATCAGGATCTGCTTTACGAATCACTTTGAGCGTATGCTGCATTGCCTCCATCGGACGTTCGTCCATTGAAATATGCGTAATATCAAACCAGCCTTTCTGCTTCAGATGGGCCGCGAAGTTGGTCAGCATCCCCAACCAGTGCTGTTCAAAAGCAGGTTCGCCGGGTTTCGTCTGCAACTGTTTGAATGAATTGGTTGCCTGATCGTAATATTGGAAAGACAAATGCCATGGAATAAGCGAATAACAGGTAATCTCCTTATTGACACCCAATCCCATCATATACTCTACCCATTTATCAAAAACCGTATAATCGTAATACCAGGTACCGTCGGCACGTTTCATCCACGTAATCATCGATTCGAAATAATCGTAGGTTTGACCATTCCATGGTTTATGCATAATGGAAGTGGTAATACTCTTTCCACCCGCCTGCGCATACAGTTCCATATCGGGACGCATTGCATTCAGATGTTCGTCCGACCATGGCTCAACGCCGTAAACACGCGCTTCTGCAAAAGGGTTTTGCCATAAATCAAGATGGAAGGCCCACTCTTTGGCAGGAGGCAATACGCGGTTACTTACCTCAAGCGTTAAAGTCAGTTCCGACAATTGACTCTCACCGTCTGAAACCCGGATTTTACCCTGATACGTTCCCGGAGTGGTTGCTTCAGGAACTGCCACACGCACCCATACACCCTGTGTCGTTTGCGGAGCCAAAGGGAGCGAACGGGTTAGATGATCAATCGGATCTGCAACCAGTGACGAATCATACTCCGCTGCATTCGGACGCAATCCGCAGCCGCCCTGGCCATCTTTATTTAATTCGTCAGTCATCACATAACGGACAAAACCGCTATGAATCGCATCTTCGGATATAGCTAACTGTGAATTGCGGGTATTGCGCAGTTCACCCACTTCGAAATGAAGATTTTCCATACCGTTTGGTGCGGAGACCGTAAACTGAGCTTGCACTCGCTCTCCACGCCACGCTTTAAGCGTGATGTTTTTTATATTATTCGTTGCGGGAGCCTCCTTTTTATAACGGACATCGGTAGATCCCCAACCAACCTGAGTGGTTTTAAGGCGTTGCCATGCTTGGGCAGAAGGAGCTGTCGGATTAGGCAGTTCCTGATAGGCACAGACTTGACTCGTCTGCTCCTGTCCTGTAATCGGATTAAGATACGATAACCCGAGAAGCACTGCAAAAAATGACAAATTGTGGTTCATAGTAAAGTTAATTTTATGTGATGAATTACAAATATAATACCCCGGAGGTTTATATCAAAAGCCCTGCTCTAGATTGCCTGCCTGAATATATCTTTATTCGTGATTTATTCCGGCAAATCTTTTTGATTTTACTCTAAAATAAAGAATATAGCTTTTTTAGGTTCTATTTTTATGGGCTGAGTAATATCCATTGTACCTGATGACTGCATATACCCTAAATCAGGAAGTATGGCAGTATTCTTATTGAAAGATAACCCCAACTGTTTGCGATCAATATTTACAGATACGGTTTCTGCCTTTGTATTGAAATTACCCAATACGACCAATGTTTTGCCATTGTGCTTAAATGCAGTAGCTTTTACTTGCTCATTATTAGTATTCACTACCGGGTTTTCTTCCCAATAACCAATCATTTGTGCATTTTTAATATCAAAATCCTGCCATAATTTCCACATCGGCACTGGTGATTTATTAGGAATATCTTCATAGATACGGGTTGTAGCCCCATAAACCATTCCTAAATATGGATTTCCTCCATCCTGTAACATTTCACTCATATTACCCATCGGGATAGAAGAAAAAGCGATGAACCATTCA
>JAVVPN010000151.1:0-4152 GCA_036655755.1 Bacteroidales bacterium
CGATCTCTCTCGATTGCGGATACAAAAGTAGAGGGTTTTTATTTACAATCCAACTAATCTTCCCAAAAAAAAATCATATTTATTTTTATCCGCTATAAATCAACTCTATAAAACCATACAATTTATCCATAAGATACCCAGACAACCCACATACCGTGAATTTTATCTACCTAATGTTTCCTTTCTTAAATAAACATCTAAATTTGTATAGAGATAATTGAATCCAAAAAAAGATTCATTCTTTTAATTCAAACTTTATTTTACAATGCAGCTTTTTAATTTTATCACATGGACAGCAAGTCCAGTCCTGTTTTCACTAGGACCTATCGAAATTCGCTGGTATAGCCTTATGTTTATAATTGGCTTTTGGATTGGATTCAAAATAGAAGAAGCTATTTATAAAAAAGAAGGTATTCCACCGGCATGGCTTGATAAATTATTCCTATATGTATTTGCAGGCACAATTATCGGAGCCAGATTAGGACATGTCTTTTTTTACGGATGGGATTATTACTCCAAACACATTGGTGATATATTTAAAGTATGGGAAGGTGGGTTAGCCAGCCATGGCGGCGCAATCGGAATCATTCTGGCAATATTCATCCTTGCCTATGGAGTACTGAAAGTAAACCCGCTTTTCCTATTCGACCGCCTTGTGATTCCGGTTGCCTTGGTAGGTGCTTTGATTCGAATGGGAAATCTATTCAATCACGAAATCTATGGTCATGCAACAAATCTTCCATGGGGATTTAAATTTATAGAAAACCTACATGCATGGCGCGCAGGTGCAGCACCAATCTTCTCTGCCCCTTCTCACCCTACTCAAATTTATGAAGCATTAATTTATATCTCTGTTTTCGGATTATTAATGTGGATGTATTGGAAAAGAAATGCTCAGTTACGACAGGGTCTTATTTTCGGAGTATTCCTAATCGGTATTTTCGGCACCCGCATCTTAATTGAGTTTGTAAAAAACAACCAGGAAACATTCGAAGACAATATGGTCTTAAATATGGGTCAGATCTTAAGCATTCCATTTGTAATTATAGGAGTATGGCTTATCATCCGCGCATTCAACCGCCCAAAAGAAAAACCATTCAACTACGAAATGCGCTTATCCAAACAAAAGGCTTAAGCATGACAACGGCAATAACGCTTTCTCCATCTCCTTTTCCGTATGCGATGAAGAAGAGATATCCATAAAATAGCCAAAAGCACTATCATTTGCGGAAAGAAATACAAAAGATTTTTCCTTACCGAAATCCTGGTAATAGCAGATAATACAATCTGCGTTATCAGGGTTTCTGCTATTACCACGATCAACAATCCCCAACGAGCTTCTATTATAAAAGGAAGCCACCATAAAGACATTACAACACCGTAAATAAAGCCCAGAAAATAATAATCCCCGAAGAAATTCATCAGTTCCTGACTCACATCCGCAATACATCTTTTCCAGCTTACACATCCCAGCAATCTTACCCTGCGGTCACCAATACGCCAATCAATGGCGATTGATTCACGCTTCAGATACTCAGCCATCTCTTTCGCACCGTCTTTACAACTCCGCGCTTCTTCAAAAGGCAAGAACTGCCTGTACACCTCTCCCTCAAACAACATAAACGCCCTACAAGCCATCGAGGCCTTCGGCCTTTCAGAAGCCCGCATCCGACGTAACAAAAACAACGATAAATACAATTGATTTAAAATAGGAAAGGTAAGCCATTCGGCACGTGTATGAACATCATAAGAAGGGAAAACCGACATCAACCCAAGCCTGCGTGCTTTCATATAGGTAACCAATATCTCCAGTATCCCTCCTCGCAACTCAATATCAGGGTTCATAAATAGCAAATAACTACCCTTCGCCTCATTTCCAAGAATAGCACTTATCTGATTCTCCTCACGCCAACCCTTTTGCAATTTTTTTATCTCGAAAATCCGCACGCGCTTATCCAGCGCAGCAACCTTCTTTATCTCCTCGAGTGATATGCTTTGTGGATTATAGATCCCCACAATAATTTCAAGTTCCGGATAATGAACTTTTGTCAGCAACTCCAGAATATGCCGCATTCGTGCCTTGTCATTATCCCCGTTTATCAACAATGAGATTAAAGGAGCCTCTTTTATTCGTCGCACTGTAGGTAGATAAGGCCGAAAAAAATAATTAATCAATGCCACCACCAATCGCAACGATAATAAGACCAACAGTACTAATATAAGAATATCCATTATTGTTTCTTTTTGAATAAAACAATAATGGATATCCATTTGTTGCGACCAACCTATTTAGCGAGCAATTCTTTTACAAATTCTATTTTCCGGTCGACAGGCCATGCTGCGTCAACCCAATGAATCCGGAATCCCCGACGCTCCATACCCCGAAACCAGGTCATCTGCCTCTTCGCAAACTGATGGATGGCTATTTCGAGCTGTTTGTACATTTCATCCCAAGATAGTTGTCCCGTAAGATGCAGCGTCATGTATTTATACTCCAACCCATAATAAATCAAATCCTCGGGTGCGATACCGGAATCAAGCAATCCTCTCACCTCCTCCAGCATCCCTTCTTCGAAACGCTTCTCCAGACGTGCAGAAATCTTCTGCCGGCGCAATTCTCTATCAATATCCACCCCTATCACCAAACTATCTATATCCGGCAGTTTGGTTTCCTCCGGATTGCATCGGCTATAATACTCCTGTATTTCAATTTCACGAATCGCCCTTTTTGCCGTATCTATATCGGTAGTATTATGCAGCTTCTTATAACCGCGTAATATCACCTCCAATTCCTCCAAAGACTTGGGAGCCAGCTGTGCCCGCAATTCCGGATTTTCCGGAACACTCACCAACTTATAACTCCGCAAAACAGACTCCACATACATGCCGGTCCCCCCGCACAAAACAGGTAATTTACCACGACTACGAATATCATTATACGCTTCTAAAAAATCGTGCTGAAACTCATACACATTATACTTATAGCCTGCATCCCGAATATCCAGTAAATGATGGGGTATCTGCTTTCCTTTATATACATATTCCTCCAGATCCTTACCGGTCCCCAAATCCATTTTACGATAAATCTGGCGCGAATCTGCACTAATAATCTCAGTATCCAACTCATAAGCCAACGCAACTCCGAATGAAGTTTTCCCCGAAGCCGTAGGCCCTATAATCGTTATCAAATCACTCATATTCAATACATCATTTTCATAACCGGGAATACAGTTGTTTTAAGCAACTCATATTCCTCTTCAAACACCTCTGCAAAAACCCCTTTACCTATATTGTTGTCGATTTCTTGCTCTGTCCACAATTTCCCTTTTTTAAAAAATTTATTTGAAAGAAAAGAGTCATCCGATACAATCAACGTATAAAGAAAAATCATCCGACGCAAATGTTTTCGTTCAAAAATATAACGAGTAAAAAATTTAGGATGCAAATTCGATGGTAAATCCGCTTTGTGCATCAACTCACTCACTCCTCCTGTAAAATCCTGCAAATAACATAAATCCAATGCCAATGGCGTATCGTAGCGATTTATATCAGTATTCCGATGAACATCCCGCATCTGCAAATAGATTTTTCCTTTATAAAATACCAAAATTCTTAAATGAGGATGTAAATATTTTTCTTTAAACTGATAACTTACCGTTCGGGCGATTTTGCCAATCACCTGGGCATCCTCATCAATAATTGGCAACCAATCTTCATTCTGAAACCGACGATTCAACCAATAGAGCCGAACCTGCGAAAAAACAATCAATCCCAGTATCAGAAAAAAACGAAGTTCTCCAAACATGAACCGATGTCTCTCGGGGGTATGATAGTCCGGAAAAAAAACGAAATAGCTCAACAGAATGATCAAATAAATGATCAGAAAATGCTTTAGTATTCTAAACAGGAAAAACGTTTCATAAAAACTCGACTTTATAGAAAAAGGTAAATACCTATCCTGTAAACGATACATCCATTTAACAAAACGGTGTCTGTTAAATAATATCAAACATATCAGTGTCAAAATAGAAAATTCAGGAAAAAGGCGGATTAAAAAACGAGCATCAGCAGACAATGGCAATAATGCCAATAAGTAATTCAGGGTTAATACAGCAATAGAAACAAATAAAAAAAACGGAAAAACCTTATGCT
>JAVVPN010000152.1:0-4085 GCA_036655755.1 Bacteroidales bacterium
TTATTGATGCGAGCTTCATGACGGCCCCCTTCGAAAGGAGTAGTCAGGTAAGCTTCAACGATAGCCTCACCGGTAGGACGATCAATAAAACGGCCCGGCATAACCAATACATTGGCATTATTATGCTGGCGAGCCAGTTTCGCAATCTCTTCGCTCCAGCATAGTGCCGAGCGTACCGATTGGTGTTTGTTGAGGGTCATGTTGATGCCGTTTCCGCTTCCGCAAACAGCGATTCCTTTTTCAACTTCACCTTTGTCAAGAGCATACCCCAGCTCATGCGCCGGATCAGCATAGTCACATGCTTCTGTGCTATAGCAACCGAAATCCTTATACGGAATTCCTTTTGATTGCAACAACTCGATTACATATTGCTTAGTTTCATAGCCGGCATGGTCAGAAGCCAGCCCGATAGGAAGTTGAGTCATATTGGTACGTTTTATTTATTCAACATTTCTGTTACCTGTTTGAATACATTCTCAGCCGTAAAGCCGAACTCTTCATCCAGTTTCTGATAAGGAGCAGAATAACCGAAGTGGTTTAGTCCCCATACTTTGCCGTTAGCCCCTACCAGGCGGTAAAGTGTAGATGACAAACCTGCGGTCATACCGAATACCGGTTTGTTTGACGGAATTACCGATTCACGATATTCGGCCGACTGATTGAAGAATAATCCTTCAGAAGGAGCCGATACGATCTGTGTACGGATTCCGGCACGTTCTTTCAACAGTTCGGCACCGGCTACCAACGTAGCCACCTCAGAACCATTCGCTACCAGAATTACATCCGGATTTTCATCTTTCATCAGGATATAAGCACCTTTTTCAGCTTGTAGCGCTTCTTCATAACGATTGCCCGATAATGCAGGAAGATCTTTTACGTTCTGACGAGAAAGGATCAAACCTGTAGGTGAATCGGTATTTTCCATAGCCATTTTCCATGCAACGGTTGTTTCGGCGCTATCGGCCGGACGAAGTACGAGCATAGAGTTTTTACCGCTGTGGTTCTGAAGCTGTTCCAACAAACGAATCTGAGCTTCCTGCTCGATTGGCTGATGAGTTGGGCCGTCTTCACCTACGCGGAATGCATCGTGCGTCCAGATAAATTTAGTAGGCTGTTCCATCAATGCAGCGATACGGATTGCCGGTTTTTCGTAGTCAGAGAATACGAAGAACGTACCGCAAGCCGGAATCACACCGCCGTGAAGGGCCATACCATTCATAATGGCAGCCATTGATAATTCACAAACACCTGCCTGGAAGAAAGCACCTGTAAAATCCTGATAAGTGAATGCGTGAGTTTGTTTCAAGAAACCGTCTGTCTTGTCCGAGTTTGCAAGGTCGGCAGATGAAACGATCATATTTTCAACCTGTTTTCCGAATACGCTTAATACGTTGGCAGAAGCGACACGAGTGGCTTGGTTTGGTTTTTGAGCGATCGCTGCGTAGTCGATGACTGGAGCTTTGCCCGAGAAGAATTCTTTAAGCTTGGCAGCCAGTTCTGGGTTTTCTTTTTCCCAAATAGCTTGTTTAGCTTTCTTTTCGGCAGCGATTTTGATAAGTTCTTCTTTACGTTTAGCGTAAAGTTCTTCAGTAGCAGGGAAGAATTGGAATGGGTTTTCTGGGTTACCACCTAAGTTTTCGATGGTTTTAGCGAAAGAGGCACCGGCTGCGCTTAATGGCTGACCGTGAGTAGAGCATTTACGTTCGAATGATTCGTCGTTAGCGCCGACAGCGCCTTTGCCCATTACGGTTTTACCGATGATAAGGGTTGGTCTTTTTGTTTCCTGGTGAGCAGATTCGATAGCGAAGATAAGCTCTTTCGGATCGTTTCCGTTTACGGTGATAACGTTCCAGCCCCAAGATTCATATTTCTTAGCGGTATCTTCAGTGGTTACAGCTTCTGTATCCGTTGAGAGCTGGATATCATTGCTGTCATAGAACATGATCAGGTTATGAAGGCCAAGATAACCGGCAACACGTCCTGTACCTTGAGAGATTTCTTCCTGAATACCTCCATCCGAGATGAAAGCATATGTTTTGTGGCTCATCCATTCGCCAAAGCGAGCGGCTAGGAAACGTTCTGCAATAGCGGCACCAACGGCCATCGCGTGTCCCTGGCCTAGCGGGCCTGATGTGTTTTCTACTCCGCGTTTAACGTCCACTTCCGGATGTCCCGGAGTCGGGCTTCCCCACTGGCGGAACTGCTTCAGGTCGTCCAGCGAATATTTCCCGGCACAAGCCAATACGGCATATAGCATTGGAGACATGTGGCCCGGATCGAGGAAAAAGCGGTCGCGATTAATCCAGTTCGGATCGTTCGGGTCGTAGATTAGAAACTGAGAGTATACCAGATTTGTGAAGTCGGCGCCTCCCATAGCTCCTCCCGGATGTCCGGAGTTAGCTTTTTCTACCATGGCAGCTGCTAAAATACGAATATTATCGGCAGCTTTGTTTAAAGATGATAACTTGTCCATTGTGATACGAAATTTCTGCAAAGATACAATTTCTTTAGGAATAACGGTAGTGCAAATGTTTCAAATGGACAGAATAACAGTCTGATGGGAGTGGAGAGCCCTTATTAATCAGGGGAATGGATAAAAAAAATGAGGACGAAATTACTCGTCCTCATTTTTATATAGGTTACATGTATCCTTCTTTTTGGATGGAAGAAGTTACACCGTAGCGTAAGATTCTTCCCGGAGTTTTTCAAGATATTCTGGAGATAAGGTATAGAAATAAGCCCCCTTACGAGAATGGAGCTTATCTTTCTCTTCCAATCTGTTCAGAATTTCAAGTGATAATACTTTTTTTCTGAAATTTCTTTTATCCAGCGGTTCGCAATAGAGTGCCTCATAAAGCGATTGCAGCTGAGTAAGTGTAAACTTATCCGGAAGCAGATTGAATCCGATAGCAAATGCAGATGCTTTTCTGCGAAGAATAGCGATTGCATCATCTACCATCGTCTTATGGTCCATGATCAGTTTGTCACTTTCAGTTAAAGAAATCCAGCTGGCATCATACTTCTCGAGTAGAGCCGTATCGTAATCCTCCATGTTGATAAGGGCATAATACGCGATACTGATTACGCGGCCACCCGGGTCGCGCGCGATATCGCCATAAGTCCCCACCTGCTCAAGATACAATGATTCCATTCCTGTAAGTTTGTGCAATACGCGTTGCACTGCTTCATCCACACTTTCATTTGCATTGACAAATCCGCCTAACAGGGATTGTTTCCCTTCGAAAGGGGGCAAAGAACGTTTAAATGTAAGGATTTTGAGCTCCATCATATGAAACCCCAAAACGATACAGTCTACAGAAACAAGGAATTTATCCGGATGTGAATAGATCATATTTGATACCATGGCGAATTGAACAGATTAATAATAACCCAAATTAGCGGATACGACGTGCTCCGTCGCTGATTTTAACCGGGTAAACTTTAGGAGTAACACCAAATTTATCTGTAAACTTCGCAATAGCTGTTTCAATAAATGCATCGTATTTATCTTCCGGAACCAGGTTGATTGTGCAACCACCGAATCCACCACCCATGATGCGAGATCCTGTTACGCCACATTCTTTTGCGATGTCGTTCAGATAATCAAGCTCAACTGTACTTACTTCATATAGTTTGCTCATTCCGTGGTGTGTAGCAAAGATATTTTTACCTACGGTTTCGTAGTCGCCTTTTTTAAGTGCTTCGCAAGTATCTACCAAACGAGCATTTTCCTGAATAGCGTATGTTGCGCGTTTGTAGTCTTCTTCACAGATCTGGTCTTTTACTTCTTCCAGCATTTCAAGCGTTGCATCGCCCAACAGTTTCACGTGCGGGTGATTTTTAGCAATAGCAGCCGCTGCGTTTTCGCAAGACTGACGACGTTTGTTGTAAGGAGAATCTACCAGTTCGTGTTTTGTTACAGAGTCGATCAAAACTACTTTGAAACCTTCCGGATTGAAAGGAACGTATTCGTATTCCATAGTGCTGCAATCCAGACGGATCAGATGACCCTCTTTTCCGAATAGCGAAGCGAACTGGTCCATGATACCGCAGTTTACACCGCAATAGTTGTGTTCTGTTTTCTG
>JAVVPN010000153.1:0-4083 GCA_036655755.1 Bacteroidales bacterium
GGCATCCGCACCTTCGAATGTAAACCGGTTGATCTGCAAATCTTCATTCCCTTTATTTACCAGCGTAAATGTTTTCGGCTTGATTTCGTCGCCCGTAATGATGGTGCCGAAATCCACTTCCTGCTCACGGTAACCGATCTGGGCATTGCTGCTTACCTGAAGCGTTACCGGAAGTTCATCTTGCAACTGATTGTTTTCACTTACGAAAATAACCTTATCCTTATACTCGCCATTTTTGAAACCGTAGTTGTCCACTTCGAGTTCCAGCTCCAATGTTTCACCTGCTTCTACGGTAAATGGTCCGTACATCGGTTTCGCAGTGATGGTCATACGGCTGGTTACCGGCGTAGATGCGGTCAGTGTATACGTAGGTCGCAATTGTCGATATCAAGGTAAACGAACTGAATGGTACCATCTTTATGAAGAATCACCTGATACGAGCAGAATCCGTTTGTAACCACCCAGTCATACTGGAACTGGTGATACTGCACAATCATTTTGTCTTCATGAATCTCATAGAAGATACCCGCTTCTTTATTTTCCGACAGATACCACTGACGGGCCCACATCGCTGAGATTATCGGCACTTTCTGTGTTCTGTCCGGTAAACGTACCGGCGGTACATAATCCCACATAACATCCCATCCTAACAAAGAAGGAGAAATACGTCCGTTAGGGGAAATAAACAAGCGGTCGAAGCGGTTTTCATAGAATGGAAACGTAAACGGCAACGCATGGCCGTCATAATTCATTTCCTCATCAAACTCCAAACGAGTTCCTGTTTTACTAATATCATTCCAGATAAACTGAGGAGCACCCGGATCGGTAGAAACCAACCAACGGTATCCGTTTACATCCAGTTCGGACGTTGCTGCCGAACGGCTTTTCGACTTCGCTTTTCCTTTTGTTTCTACCTTTTTCACTTTCATGAATCCCGGTACAAACAATTTTGAGCGATATGCTTTATCATCTGCCGTTACTTTTAGGATCTGTGATGTAGCGCTTCCGGCTTCCATCGAATAAACCAATCCTTTCTTATCCAGAATTTCGGAATTGATATTGTAATATTTCAATCCGCGGCCTACAATAGCCAACGTATCAAACTTCGTATTTCCGGTTTCGTCCGTAGCATAGATTTTGGCATCGATGTTTCCTTCCGCAAACAGCTTTATCGTTTTCATTCGGTTAGGCAGCAAATCTACCAATATCTCCGACTGCTTGTTTTCAAACGTGATATTCGCAGTGTTCGATAGAGAAAGACGCACCTTGCCCCCCGCTTTCGAAGTATTGTAAACGCTGATTTCACGTTCAACAGGGGCACCCATGTAAATGATTTCGCCCAAGTCTTCTTTTTCATTCAAAAACTCTACGGTCAGGTCATCCTTTTTGTTAAACATAACCGGAACGGCAATATCCTTATTGGCCGGATCGTTGGTTTTTACATGAATCGAATAGGTTGACTCACCTACTACCAGATCTTTCGGATTTATGGTAAACGGAATCTCAACTGCCGACATCGGAGCTACTATGCCCTGATATTTACCCGTACTCATTGCGTTGAAAGGATTAAATGCAGGAGGGCTTACCTTGATGCAATAATCGCCGCTCTCTTTATCATTAAATTCGTTATAAAGAGTTGTTGAGAAATAATGGATCGATTTTCCGTCTTTTCCATCCGGGCTGCTCCATCCAACAAGGAAACTATTGGCAAGGACACCCTCAAAACCAAACACTTCTTTAAAGCGGAATTCAAACGATCCGTCTGTGTAAAGAGCCATCTGATAATTGGCCGGTGTAAAGTCAGACATCCATGCAATTGTCCCGGTAAACTGGAATACAACACAGTCGTCAAATACCTGATAGTAGAAACGGGTATTCGGATAATGTCCGGAAGTTCCATCCATAATCCAGAACGGAGCGATGACACCGTTAAATGCATCGGGCGTTTCAGGATCTTCTGATACACTCGGTAATTCGGCCGGTACATTCAATGCATGATTGGTTGTATCGCAACGCAACATTCCGTGGATACCCACATAGATTTCACGTAATACACGATCGTAATAATGGAAAGCGAACGGTAGTTTTACCTTATGGAATTTTTTCATCCCATCACAGTAGTTCGTCAATTCTACTCCTGTTTCTGAAATCTCTACCCACGGCGAACCTTTATACTGTTTGCCCATGTGGCTGTCAACCCAAGTATAGCCTCCGTATAAATCGGTTGTATCCGTTCTCTCAATCGATGGTTTCTCTTGCGCACTATTTGATTTGGCAACCGTTTCGGCTTTGAGAAACTGAGGAATTTCATATTTCATCGAGTAGTTTGAGTTATTCCGGATCGTAAACGAAGCGGTCTGCTCAACACTACCAAATACATCTAAAGACAGTTTTTCCGGTGTAACGGTAGCTTCAGGTGCTTCCACACAAGTACCGATCAATAATCCGGCCTCTTCTACTCCGCGACCGGCAATAATCAGTTTTGTATTTTTAGGCCCTAAGGCGGTCGGTTTAAATTCAACCTCAAGCTCAATCGAATCTCCCGGCGCAATCAGCTCCGGCATCTGGGTAACCAATCGGAAATCAGTCGTATTACTCAACGTAATCGACTCTATCGGCATCTGTCCCATTCCGGCATTGCGCACCACCACTTTCTTCGTTACGGCATCACCCAACGACACCATGCCATTTTCATAACACTCTTCGCTGAACGACAACTGCACATCCTTGCGCGTTAAAGTAACAATCGATGTAAGCATCTGTCTGTTTTCGGTAATTACACCGTCAGAGTAGAATACGACCATGGTTGTATCTTTTCCTTCCGTAATACGGTCAAAGTCAACTTTTGCTTTAATCGTTGCGCTTTCTCCTTTACCCAGATAGCCCGAAGCAGGAGAAATAGAAAGATGGCTCTCCATACCAAAGCGCTCTGATAAAGCCGCCAACGTGAATACCGGGTTTGTCGAAGCGTATACTTTGCTCAGATTAGTCCATGTTTTACCATTATCGCTCGAATAAAACGAGTTTTCAGGACGAGCTCCGTTTTTATTTATTCCCAATGGATATTTGTAGCGTTTATCTGCATGCAATACGATCCAGAAGCTTTCTTTCGGTGCGAAATAAGGCTGATAAGGCAATGCAAATACACTCAATGCCTGATCTTTCTGGTCAACAATGGTTCCCCTGTAAATACAGTTTTCCGGTTTCGGGAAATCGCCTCCACGATATATTTCGAACGTCAGCGTCAGTCCGGTAGGAGCATTCACTTCATTATCATACAACCAAGTCTGACCGGTACGAACGCCCAAATCAAAGTGAGTAAGCAAGAAACCTTTCTTATAAGTTTCAGGTACGATAAATTTCTGGGCGGCCGATGATGGTTTCATCACCCCATTCTCTTTTACTTCGCCGATATAAGAATCAGCCGTCAATGAAGGGCGGTTTGTAAGATAGCTTACATATCCGGCTTGTTCATAAACATTTTTTTCTGTTGATGAGGTAGAGCGGTAATTATTTGTAGCCAGAGTAAATGGTTTTGATGACATACCCTCTTGTGCGGCAGCACGTGCCGGTACTTCATTCCCATGTTTCCCGTTATATCCGTCTGCACGCCAGTATAAACCACCCTCTTCTTCCGATTTCGCATTATTTGAGATGGTAATCTCAAACTCCCACTCTTTCTCGGTTTCGAAGTCGGCTGTTTTACGACGTGTGGTCATACCTGTATAGGTAAGTTGTCCTTTACGCAGTGTCGTTGTAAACGACATATTCTCTGTTGGTAAAGAGGTTACCCCCCATACGTCATACGCAACTACGGAAACCTGATATTCAGTTGTAGCACTCAACCCATTTACGGTAAACTGATGTGCGTAACCCGGCTCCTGCGTTTCTGCGAAACTGAATATTTTTTCATCTCCGTTTACCTTGTTGACCAACGTAATCCGATAGCCTTCAACCATCGAGCCGTCTGTTTTTGACGTTGCAGTAAAAGCTATTGCTACATACTCATTGCTAACTACGGCAATCCGCGCGTCAGCAATGGCCAATGGAGGAACGCCGTCGTTCTTGGTCAAGGCGCGCATC
>JAVVPN010000154.1:0-1400 GCA_036655755.1 Bacteroidales bacterium
TAAAACGTGTAACTACTACATGTAGGACAATTTCACCCCTTGAAATGTTTGAAACGTGAGCACTAATTAAATTTTTTATTCAGATGAAACAGAGGCTTTGTTTGTTTCTTGCCCTCTTACTGAGCTGTACAGTGTATGCACAACGCACCGGATTCTCAGGAATCGTAACGGATGCAGAGTCGGGAAAACCGATTCCCGGCGTCATGATACGGCTCATTGGGCAGGATATTTCAGTATTTACCGGACCGGCGGGTGACTTCAGTATTACCAACGCATCGCCCGGAAAAGATTTGTTATCCATCTCGGCAACGGGATATGCCCCGATGCAACAAGATGTAAATGTGGTAAAGGATCAGATTACCGAGCTTGGCAAGATTCCGCTGAAAGCCACAGATACACCTTACGGGACAGATGACGACGGATTGATTACGTTCGATGAATCGCAGATTGACGATGAGGCAGGGACGGGACAAACGATCGGCAACTTGTCGGGCGCACAAGACGACGTCTATCTGAGCACCGCCAGTTACGCATTCGGCGCAACCCGATTCAGGATACGCGGATACGATTCGGAATATACCGATGTGTATATCAACGGCATCAACTTCAACGATCCGGCCAGGGGCGCGTTTAACTACTCCATGTTGGGTGGTATGAACAATGCGTTCCGCAACAAGGATATCATCAGTGGTATCAATGTGGCCAATTTCGCATTCGGCGATTTGGGCGGGGCAACCAATATCGTTACCCGTGCCTCCGAATATGCCAAAGGGCTGCGCGGAAGCGTTGCATACACCAACAGAAACTACCAATGGCGTGCAATGATGAATTATTCCACCGGATTATTGCCAAGCGGATGGGCTTTTTCGGTCGGTGCGATCACCCGTTTAGGAGACAATGGACCGGTCGACGGCGTATTCTATAATTCATTTGGTTACTTTCTTGCCATCGAAAAGGTATTCAATGATTATCACAGTTTATCACTGACCACTTTCGGCGCTCCGACACAGCGCGGTCAGTCCGCTGCTACCTATGAGGAAGCGTATCAGCTTGCCGGAAGCAACTTATATAATCCGAACTGGGGTTATCAGGGCGGCAAGAAAAGAAATGCCCGCGTAGTCGAATCATTCGACCCAACGGCATTGTTATCATGGGTTTACAAACCCAAAACAGGAACGACGCTGACTACCGGTATCGCTTACCGATACAGCCGCTATGGCTCATCAGCCCTCAATTGGTATAATGCGGCCGATCCTCGCCCGGATTATTACCGCAGATTGCCAAGCTATTACAGCGACAATCCGGCTCAGGAAGCGTATTACACCGAATTATGGCGCGACGAATCGTTCCGTCAGGTCAATTGGGACCGTATGTATCAAATCAACTATCTCAACAACTGG
>JAVVPN010000154.1:1410-4080 GCA_036655755.1 Bacteroidales bacterium
GAGAATGCCAATAACAACAAAGACCTCGGATCGACCTATATCGTAGAAAACCGATTCAGCAATCAGGTGAATCTCCTGTTTAATTCTACGATCAATCATCGCCTGAATGACGTAATGACGCTTCAGGGAGGTATCGGGCTGAAATATACCGACGCGCATTATTATAAAGATATAAAAGACTTGCTGGGTGGTGAGTTCTGGCTCGATGTGGACCAGTTTGCCGAACGGGATTATCCCGACAATCCGGGCATGATGCAGAATAACCTGAATAATCCGAACTTCAAAGCGAAAAAAGGGGATAAATTCGGATACGACTATAATATTCAGAACGTAAGGGGAAACATCTGGCTGCAAAACAACATAAATCTTCCGCAATGGGATATTTACTATGCCCTGCAAATGGGATATTCTCAATTCCAACGCATCGGACATATGCGTAACGGACGCGCCCCTGAAAATTCTTATGGCAACGGGAAAACGCATGTCTTCAATGAAGCCGGGGTAAAAGCGGGTGCCACTTATAAAATTGACGGACGCAATTTCATCATTATGAACGCATTGTATGAAACCCGTGCTCCGCATTTCGGCTATGCCTACATTTCGCCTAAAATTAAAGATGATCTGATTCCGAACCTGCAGAACGAAAGGGTATTATCGGGCGACCTGACCTATCAGTTTTCCTATCCTCGTTTTAAAGGACGCATCACCGGATTCTATTCGAAGTTTTTTGATCAGACGGAAACCTCCTCTTTCTATCATGACCAATATCAAACCTATGTAAATTATATCCTGACCGGTGTACGAAAAACATACAAGGGGGTAGAAATCGGACTGGCTTACAAACTCACCCCGTCTGTCACCCTTACCGGAGTCGCTACATTTGCGCAATACCAGTATAAGAATCAACCAACCGGCATCACGAACTATGAAAACGGAAGCCGTCCCGACACCACCCAAACCGTTTATCTGAAAAACTTCCATGTGGGAGGTACTCCACAGGAAGCATTTAATATCGGAGTGGACTGGGCTGCTCCGGGCATGTGGTTTTTCGATATTAATCTGAGCTGGTTTAATAATGCTTATGTGGATTTGTCGCCCGTACGCAGAACTCAGGCTGCCGTAGCCTTTATTCCGGAAGGAAACACATCTGCCGAATTACAACAGAATTTTGAGAATCGTGCAAAAGAGATTACCCATCAGGATAAACTGAACGGCGGATTCCTGCTGAACGCTTCAATCGGCAAATTGATTTATCTAACCCGGTCGAGTTCGCTCAACATCAATGTCAGCCTAAGCAACATTCTGAACAAAAAGAATTTTCAGACGGGAGGCTATGAACAGGGACGTTTCGACTTCTCAGGATTTAACGTAAATAAATACCCTAATAAATATTACTACGCCCAAGGATTCAATCTCTTTGTAAACGTAGGATTTAAATTCTAAATGGCGCATTTGTTCTTTAATATTAAAATCAAACTATATGAAATCAATAAAATTTCTCATAGCCTTCTTTTTGGGTGTAATGCTCCTGCATACGGCCTGTGAACCTGACTACGATACTCCACCGGCAACTATCCCGGAAGCAACCATCAGTGCCAACACCACCATTCTGGAGCTGAAGCAGGCTTTTCCGCAGGACACGGCCTCTATCGGTTATAAGTCGGGAGATACTCCTTACATTATTGAAGGAGTGGTAATCGGAAACGATATCAGCGGCAATATTTTCAAGCAATTGATGATTCAGGATGCGACAGCAGCCATTAGTATTGCAATCGACGCAAGCAACTTATCAAATACCTATAGATTGGGCCAAAAAGTTGTGATTAACTGCACCGGGCTGAAAATCGGTGTTAACGGAGGATTACAACAGTTGGGCGATTTCTTTAACGGACGAATCGGACGTATGGCCGAAACATTATTTCAGAGCCATACTGAATTATCGGGATGGCCGGATGCCAAAATCGATACGTTGACAGTTACGATTCCGGAACTGAACGCGCTTACGAACCTGACAGCCCGCATGCCTTATATGAGCCAATTGGTAAAACTGAAAGGGGTATATTTCGTAAATGCCGGACAACCGTTCGCCCAAGCTCAATCAACAACCAACCAGACGGTAAAAGACACGTTAGAAAACAGAAACAGCATCACTTTGGTGAACAGCGGATACAGCAACTTCTACACTGATTTGCTTCCATCGGGAGTGGGTGATATCGTAGCCATTCTCGGTTATTTCAATGCTTATCAGCTGACGCTGGTTAATCGCGCCGGTGTGTACAATTTCAATGGAACACCGGTTCCTGAACCACCGGTAGAGGAACCCAATTCAGAAACAAACCCTTATTCCATTACAGAAGCGTTAAGCAAAGTTGGGGAAACCGGTGTATGGATTACCGGATATATTGTTGGATGCGTGGATGGTGCGGTAATAGCCGACGGCGCTGATTTTACAGCTCCGTTCTCATCGCAGTCAAATATTCTGTTAGGAGCAAAAGCAAGTGAAACAACCGTTGCCAGTCTGATGCCCGTAAGGCTCACCTTTGGCACAGATGCCCGCAATCAACTCAACCTAAATCAAAATCCGGGTAATCTGGGTAAACTGATCTTGATAAAAGGTGATGTTGCTACCTATTTCAATGTACCGGGCATCACAAACATCACCGAATTTTC
>JAVVPN010000155.1:0-3866 GCA_036655755.1 Bacteroidales bacterium
GTAATCTCTATATATTAAAAAAAGCTAGAATGAATCATTCTAGCTTTTTTATGTGCTCATAATTTAATTATGACTTATAAATCGTCTATCAATACCGAACTTTTTGCGTAGGCAGTACTTTTCGCTTCAAAGAAGTCGGTTTTTACCATATTGGCATTTGCATACTGCGAAACCCAACGCATACTTTCGGGTTCCGCCTGATGTTCCGCATAGAGAGGCTCAAATCCGAGCTGTGTCCAACGCAGATTGCCTAAATAATGAATATAATCGGAGATCATCTGAGAAGTCAGTCCTTGTATATTGTCGCCGATTACATATCGTCCCCAAGTAATTTCTTGCGCAACCCCTTCTCGCATCATTTCTTCATATACTTTGACATTTTCAGGAGTGAATAATTCGGGCTCCTCTTTTTTAAGTTCAAGAATAATATTACGAAATAACCAAAGGTGCGTATTCTCATCGCGATTAATATAACGAATCTCTTGTGCAGATCCGGGCATTTTTCCATTACGGCTCAGGTTATAGAAAAACATAAAACCACTGTAGAAATAAACTCCTTCCAAAATAAAATTGGCAATCAGTGTTTTCATTAAAGAGAACCCGTTTTTATTTTCCTGAAAATCATTATAACAATTCCCGATAAAAGTATTTCGCTCCAACAGATATGGGTCAGTCTTCCATTGATAAAGAATATCGTTACGTTCTTCCGGACTACAGATAGAATCGAGCATATAGCTGTAACTTTGACTATGTACGCACTCTTGGAATGCCTGAATGTGCAGACATAGATTTACTTCATTGGCCGTAATATATTCGCTGACAGAAGGGAGGTTGTTACTTTGGATAGAATCGAGAAATACTAAAAAACTCAGAATCTTATCGTATGCCTTTCGTTCTGCCTGATCGAGTTTAGGATAGTCTTTTGAATCCTGTGTCAGATTAATCTCTTCCGGAATCCAAAAATTATTCATCCCCTGCCGATACCAATCGCTGGCCCATGAATAACGCATATTATTAAAATCATTCAGATTCGTCGTATTTCCGCCGATCATTCGTCGCAGATGCACTTCGGTATCTCCTGTCGGGTTGAAGAGAGGAGCCTTCTTTAATATTTTTTCCATTTATATACAAACTATTTTTTTAACATTAATGTGTTTATGATGCACAGCTTTCACACTCCTCTACTTCGAGTGATTTACTACGTACGTAATAGATGGTTTTAACACCACTCTCCCAAGCTAATAAATATAGATTCAGTACCTGGCGCATCGTAAATTCATTTGTAATATATAGGTTCATACTCTGCGCCTGATCAATATGACGCTGGCGTACACCTGCTGCACGAACACTCCATTGTTGGTTAATGAGATACGCTTCTTTATAAATCCAGAATGTTTTATCGGATAATCCGGGAGCAACCCGTGGGAACATAGCTCCTTTCTTCTCTTCCAAAAAGAATCGCTTCATCACCGGGTCAACTCCGGCTGTAGTACCCGCTATAATGCTTGTACTGCTGGTAGGAGCTATCGCCAACAGATATGCATTACGCATACCGGTTTCATCTGAAATCTTCGAAGCTAATTCCTTCCACGCAGATGAAACATATCCTCGTTTTTCAAAATAAGCCCCCGATTGCCAGTCGCTACCTTCAAAATAATCATAATGCCCTTTTTCTTTTGCCAATTCGGCACTTGCGTCGATAGCACAATAATTGATCCACTCGAATGTTTCATCCATAAACTGAAGGTGCTTTTCGCTTTCCCAGGTAATACCGCGGAGAGCAAGCGCATGGTGATAGCCACTGACTCCTAAACCAATGCTTCGATAACGACGGTTAGTGATTTCAGCGTATGGAACAGGATAAAAATTAAGATCAATTACATTATCTAATGCCCGAACAATGGTTGCGATTTTTTCTTTCATCAACGCTTTGTCTTCTAAAGGCAGATGTCCTAACGAAAGACTAGCCAGATTACATACCACAAAATCGCCCGGACGTACTGTTTTTGCAATGACAGTATCGCCATCTTCAGTTTTAATCTCGGTTGAAATGGCTTCATTAGCCGACATATTCTGCGCTATTTCGGTACAAAGATTCGAACAATAAATGATACCTTGATGATTGTTCGGATTGGCTCGATTCACATGATCACGATTGAACGTAAATGGAGTACCGGTTTCAACCGCCGATTTCAATATTAAACGCACAATATCCTTGATAATCAATGTGCGCTTCGAAATACGGGGATCATTAACACATTCCTGATATTTCTTTTCCCATTCTTCTCCATAATAATCTTCAAGACAATAGCCTCGTACCGACATAATTTCATTTGGACAAAACAGATGCCAAGATTGGTTCAAGTCTTCTTTTGCCATTTTCCAGAATAAATCCGGATAACAAAGCGCCGGGAAAATATCGTGAGCCTTCATACGGTCATCCCCATTATTCGTACGCAATTGCAAGAATTCAGGCAGGTCTTTGTGCCATACATCCAGATAAACAGCAACAGCCCCCTGACGCATCCCCAACTGATCTACGGCGACAGCTGTATCATTTACCAGTTTAATCCAGCGGATAACGCCTCCGGCTACCCCTTTAAATCCGCGAATACTGCCTCCTGAAGCACGTACTTTACCAAAATAAAGCCCCATACCTCCGCCAAACTTACTCACCATAGCAAAACTGTCGATACTGCGATAAATACCTTCAAGACTATCCGGAACGGTATCTATAAAACAGCTCGAAAGTTGATGATAAGGCTTACGTGCATTAGATAGTGTGGGAGTTGCCATCGTTATCTCAAGGCTGCTTAACAGATCATAGAATTTACGAACCCAAATCAACCGATTCTGTTTTTCCGGCATCGCTAAATGGAGCGCAATCCCTAGATACATTTCCTGTACCGACTCCATGATCTGATGCGTGTGAGTACGAATCACATATCGCTTTGCCAACAAATCTAAGCCCGAAAAATTGAAAAGTGAATCACGCTCAGCACAAATAAACGTAGC
Source organism: Bacteroidales bacterium (assembly GCA_036655755.1). Classification (GTDB taxonomy): domain Bacteria; phylum Bacteroidota; class Bacteroidia; order Bacteroidales; family JAUNSR01; genus JAUNSR01. Next base: position 3,016 of record JAVVPN010000155.1, read on the forward strand.
CGCTTCTTCTATTTCGAGAGCAGTATAATTCTCAAGAATATAGCTTCCGTATAATCCTTCATTTACCAGATACGTTAGTTTTTCATAAAAAGACTGGATTCCCAAAGACTCCTCAGCCGATTTAAGTTGTCGGTTAAGTTGAAAAGAGAGCAAGCGTCCGGCAATGAACTCCCAGTCGGGTGCGTCTTGAGTCGTAAGCTCTACAGCTGCTTTTATAAGCGCACTAAGTTTTTCTTCCGGATGCATAGCCGGCTTACAGAATCCTCTAAACTTTGCGAATAGGTGATCAAAATCATATTCTGCAGAAGAGAAATCACGCTGAATTTCTTGTAATGTTACTGACAGAAGATGATCTTCAATTTCCCGAATAATTAAATCGATCGTATTTTCTTTGATTATTGCCATACAGATAAGCACAACGCATAAAGACAAAAGATACCAGACAGAAAGGTATCTTTCATTATTATTAAGACGTATATGTAAAAGTTAATGATGTTTTCGCACTGTTCTTCTATCCCTCGAGTAAAAACAGCCTTTAATGAATGGCAGGTCTTCTGACTGACTCTCTTTCGGGTGCCTTCCCGGAACCAATATCCAGTGGCAAAAGCATTTACCCAAGAGTTTTATTGAGCTTCACAGCAGCGGGACTGTTCGGGATTTCCACCCGATTCCCTTTTAATCCGACCGACGGATCCGTACGGTCAGAACCAATTCGATCTAAAGATAAGAAGATTTTTCAGAAAGCAAAGAGAATGAAAAAAGGGAAAACAACTCTGAAAAATGAGTCGTCTTCCCTTCCTTGTATACAAATGGGATAGAATACGATTGAATGGATTATTATTTTTTAATAA
>JAVVPN010000156.1:0-3632 GCA_036655755.1 Bacteroidales bacterium
AAAGAACCTGTATTGATGGGTGCTACAACATCTTGGGCCGGTATGTACTACGCTATTCCTTTCGATTACACTGTTGAAAATGCGAAAGTACGACTTGGGGTTTCTGCCGTATCTTTGGATATGAAAAATGAATCAGAAATCACATGGGGTGAATATGCTGAACCGGGCGCATACACGATCAATGATGATATCTCAATCAACAAAACGACGATCAAGCCGAATGAAGATTTTGAAATCAAATTTATCGATGCGAAACATGAGCCTTCTAAATGGGAAATCATCGACGGTAATAATAACGTAGTAGCCAGCGCTGAAAATGCGATTGCGATTTCTGTTGAAAACGGATTCTCTGAAATCGGAGCTTATAGCCTGCGTGTAACCGGAAACGTTCAGCAAGCTGACGGATCGCGCAAGGAAGTAGAGAGAACCTTTGGCTCATTTGTACAGATTACATCTACTACAGTAGGTGCACTTCCTAAGATTCTTTCATTGACTGGGAATGACAAAGAATCAGATATTGAAGTGGGTATTTCTGCTCCTATCGCGTTGAAATACACAGGACGTTCTGCCGACGGTGTCGGATCTCAGGGTGTGGATTTGAACGAAAAAGGATTCGGATTCAGAGCTTCTGACATGGGTATGCAGCCAGGAAAATCATTCACATTGGCCTTCTGGGTAAAAGTGAACAAATACAATGGAGGAACACAATTCATTAATATCCGCGATAAACAAGAGGGATGGCCAAAAACTGACTGGGGTTGGTTCTGGAACTTCCTGAATGACGAAGGTAAATACACTTCTATAACATTCCGCGGAACAGATGCTACCAGCAACAACGAGTTACAGTATCAGTATGACAATGCAAAAGTAGAGGCAGGTCCGTGGACACACCTTGCTTATGTATTTGAATATAATAATGCAGGAAATATCAAGTTCCACCTTTATATCAATGGTGTGAAACAAGAGGTTGCAAGATGGAAACGTTCTACAGACAGCGGCTATAAAACCGGGGAACCTGATTTCCAGGGTAATGTTTACGGTATGCGTGGAGCCAATATGGTTGCGTTTGGAGGAACTCATCATTCTAACAATGGTGTAGATGGTACGCTCGATAACTTCCAATACTGGGATAAAGCCCTTACTGCCGAAGAAGTAAAAGCAACGATGGAAAGCTTCGAAACTATCCCTGAAAACCTTGTAGGATACTGGGATTTTGAAGCGGGCGCCAACAATGAAGATGGATTTGTAAGTACGGGTACTAACAAAGAGGCTACAGCGGGAGTTCACGAATACATCGCTGCTACCGGTGAAGGAATGGGTAACATTAAATATGTAGCACCAACATTCAAACCTGGATGTCCGTTTGTAGAAGGATCGAACTACAAAGTTGTTACAAAACCAAGCTGGAGTGCTGATAAAGGATCTATCTCTGACATAGCAGGTAGCGACGTAGCAGGTAGCGCAAACGTATCATTTGCGAAAGCGGGTACTTACAGCGCAACACTAACGCTTGAAAACGGCTGGGGAACTGATAGCAAAACAATCAACTACATTAAAGTTGATACAGGTGCAGGAATTGAAGATATAACTCTTGAATCTGAGTTAAGCGCTTATCCGAATCCGTTTATCAACGATGTAAATATCTGTTTTGCACAGGATGGTGAATATACAGTACGCGTTTACAACCTTTCAGGGTCGTTGGTTGCTGAAAAAACTCAGTCAATTGCTTCCGGCGAGTTTGTAACAGTTAGCGTAAATGGTGAAGCCGGTTCATACATTGCTCAGGTTTATCAGGGCAACAAACTGGTACGTGCTATCAAATTAATCAAATATTGATTAATGCACTGATCATCGGAAAATAGACTTATTATTTAATCGAAGAATATTTTCTTAACACAGAGTGCCTCCAAACGTTATATAAGACGTTTTGGAGGCACTCTTTATTTTTATCTTTTAGAATAGACGGGAATCAGGCAAACAGCATTTTCAACACCTCGAGTGAACGGATCTCCTTCAGATCGGGTAAATGGAGACGGAAATACAACACAATCTTATCCAGAAGCGCTGTGCGCTGCTCTCTGTTGAACTGATAAGAGGCCAAGTTACCGAATTGCATATTGAGCACGGAATGGAGCAGATAAGCCTCAGGAGGCGTCATATACCATGTGTGCTCGGGAGCCTGCGGCAGGAAGGTTCCTTCTGTAAGGTCAAACCAATATCCCTCCTGATAGGATTCGCGATTCATGCGGAATCCGAGAAATTCGGAAATTCGCAACAAAAAAAGCAGATGGTAGTTTGCCTTCCCTTCGTCAAGCAACTCATAAAGTTCGATGGCATCCGTAAGGAATTGATATAAGGCGATGTTTTGCTCCTGCTCGCGAATCACCCGGCTCAGCATCTCGGACAGGAAAAGCACCACGGCATTCTTGACCGGATCGGCATACAGATTCATGTGGACCACCGCCACACGAGCTTCAGCGATTTTCTGAATCTCCCGTCCGGGCGAATGCTCCACCTCCATCTCCAATATGGTAAACGGGGCGAACAGCGATTTGGGTAGTTTTGTACGTTTTGAACGGGTATTGGGGACGGCATACGTTACACGACCGAATTTGTCGGTATACATATGTACAAAAGAAGTCTTGTCATTATAGGGAATCATACTGAATACAATTCCCCGGATTTTCTCGCGTATCATAAGGATAGCTGAATAGTACCTCCGCCGGGAATCGAACCCGAATCTAAAGTTTAGGAAACTTTTGTTCTATCCATTGAACTACAAAGGCTTTTTTGCGTATATAAAAGTATTATGACGATGCGCGGATCGTCCTTACAAAAATAGCTAAAATATTATATCAAGCAAAGAAGTGTGAAAAAACCGGTGTATCAGATCATTTTTCTACCTTTGCCATGGAAATCGGGAAGAGCCATATAGGCTCTTTTACAGAACCGGGATTATCAAAACCATCAATCGTATGGAAGAATTAACACTAACCACTCCTTCCCTATTATTTTCGGCCGTATCGTTGATTATGCTGGCCTATACCAACCGTTTTATATCGTATGCGCAGTTGGTACGAAATCTGACGCAGGATTACGAGCAGAATCCGACACAGGATTTGGTGGCGCAGATCACCAATCTGAGAAAACGGCTTTACCTGATCCGCCTGATGCAGGTGCTGGGAATAGTAAGTTTGTTTCTTTGTGTGGTGACCATGTTCCTGATTTATGTCGGATTTCAGAATATAGCGGTGTATATTTTCGGATTGGGAATGTTTTCACTAATCGGTTCGCTGGGAGTTTCGATTCAGGAAATCACTATTTCTGTAAAAGCGTTGGAAATCCATTTGAGCAAGATTGAGACGAAAACAGAGAAATAAGTCAAATAATTAACAGTATTTAGTTAATATAGATGAACAAAAAAGGCAAAAAGAAGAAAAATCAAACTTTCTGCAATTTTTTTCATGCAATTGTTTGGTGATTTAAGAAACACCCTCTATATTTGCACTCGCAATCGGGAAACAACGATAACCGCTAAGCAAAACGCTTAAAACGGAGATCAGCCAGAAAGCAAAGTATGGTCCATTCGTCTATCGGTTAGGACGCCAGATTTTCATTCTGGAAAGAGGGGT
>JAVVPN010000157.1:0-3363 GCA_036655755.1 Bacteroidales bacterium
CAAATATCAATATCACTATCTTCAGTCTGCTCACCCCGTGCGACACTACCAAATATGCCCTTTCTGGTAAATTGGATTCCGATAAATCTAGAAAGTGCTGATTTCTTAGTATTAAACGTCCAAATATCAATACAAATTGAATTTATAATATCATATCTTCTATTTTTACCGACATTAATTATTTTCACTCTTGAGAAGTCTTAAGCGCAGGATTGAAAAACGGTCGCTCCGCAGGTATTATCCTGTTGAGCGACCGTTTCTTATATGATCTACCGAGTAGGCGATTCCTTACTTCGTAACCACCGAAAATTCTGCTACAGACGCTTGTTTAGCATCCTTCATGATTTTTGCAGCTTCCAGGCGTACAACCTGTCCTTTTACCGGAGCAAAACGAATCTGCTGTTCGATCGGGTTGTGCAAAATGTTTGAGAATTCCCCTTCCGAAACCAGTTTGCCATCCACGAAGAAGCGGTAATTGGTAATATGCCCTTCGCCGTCGCGTGCCTGATTCGGAGTATAATTGAATCCCGCGATCTCATGCGCATCCTGTAAACGAACCTCGATCTTCTGATCCCCTTTCGGCAACCAATAGCAATTATTGACAGCCCCGTCAAACATCATTTGTGCTTTCTCGTCACGCGGATATACCAACTGGTAATGCGACGAAGGCACATCAAAGCTCACAGATTCTACCGGACTACTCTTGTCGAAAATCGCATCGTAAGTGATCGCTTTCACCGTGCCTTTAGAAGCCAGTTCAAACGGTTCTGTATAGCGAAGCGACGAAGCAGTTGGTTCAGATCCGTCGAGTGTATAATAGATTTCCGCATTACGGTCGCCCGAGCTCAGCGTTACCTTATTTTCGTTATTGCGGCGAATTGCCGGTTCACTCAGCAATGCAGGAGCTAGATAACCCTCCACATTATTGATACAAAGCGCACCCTTGGCATCTGTAAAATTGATACGGATCGCAGTAGCCTCAACCGTATGGAAACGCAACAAGCGTTTGTAACCCACCGTCGTTGTTTTTTCATTCATATCTACCGGCTGCCATCCTTCGGCAGTCTGCGCTTCTACATTAAATGCTTTCACACGTTGCCCAAGCGGAATATATTCCTGAATCATCAAACGGTTGATTGCAGTCGGCTTATTAAAGGTGAATGTCAATGTCCCTGCTGTTTCACCATCGTTTGTAGCCCAATAGCTATCCCATTTACCATCGTTTACAGATTTGGCTTCATACCCATAACCACGGTCGGCCGAAGCCTCTACTTTCGTACCTGCAAGCACGTTCGCTTTCAACTCTTCGCGAATCGTCTGATACCAGTTTACGGCACGGGCTGAATCCTGCGGATAAATCTGTCCGGTCAATCCTACCGGGAAGTTCAACAGGAAGTTGGCGTTATGGCCCACACTGCGATAATACAGATCAACCAGATGAGAAAGCGTACGCACCTGATGATCCTCACGCGCATGGTAGAACCATCCCGGACGGATAGAAACATCACACTCGCCACCAAGCCATTCAGCTCCGTTCTCATGTCCCCATTGATTTTCCGTATGATGTTTTACACTGTCGGGAGTAATGGTTGCCCAGTTGGTATCACTCGCCCATCCCTGTTCGTTACCGATCCAGCGGATATCCGGCACCGTGCCACCGAAAATCATCGCATCCGGATGTTTCGCTTTGATTTTTTCGCGCGCTTCCTCATAACGGTAATATTCTTGCGGATTGATCGAGCGTGTTTCGTTGGCACCTCCATACCATCCGTTACCTCCGTTGGCGCCATCGAACCAGTATTCGAACAGCGGGCCGTAATTGCTGATCAATTCTTCCATCTGAGCATGGAATATATCAACATATTCAGGAGTTCCGTAAGCGGCATTGTTGCGGTCCCATGGCGAAAGGTAAATACCGAATTTCAACCCGTGAGCTGCACAGGCGTCCGATAATTCTTTTACCATATCTCCCTTGCCGTTTTTATAAGGCGAGTTACTGATATTGTAATCTGTCGTTTTGGTTGGCCACAAACAAAATCCGTCATGATGCTTGGCTGTAAGAATCACCCCTTTCAGACCAGCTGCTTTAATAACCCGTACCCATTGGTCGCAATCAAGATTTGTCGGATCGAAAGTAGAAGCCGGCGTATCGCCGAATCCCCATTCCAAATCGTTGAAGGTATTCAGTCCGAAATGCACGAATGCATAGGTTTCTAATTTATGCCAGTTTACCTGTGATTCTGTCGGAACAGGAAGTACAGGTGCGGGAGCAGGGGCCTTCTGACATCCTACCAACGCAAGTGCGCCAAAAAGTGCAAGATTTTTCATAAAGTGATGTGTTCTGGTTTTTAAGTGTTTTCCGGAAATGTGATGCATATCAGACTCGGGAAAAAAGGAGCCTAACTTTTAATGCGCTAAAAATAATAAAAAAGTCTGGATTAAAAAACGCTCTTTTCCGCATCCCACTCCCTTATCCCGCTCCAACCAACTTCTACCCTGTTTTTTTTACACTTATTTTTTCGGAATGAAGAAAGTTTGGCTCCCGATTTGCATTTGTTCCATTTTACCCTGCGCTACCAACTCGGCTAAATCGGCATGAGCCGTTTTAGTACCAACACGCAACAGTTTACGCACCCTCGTTACATTTACATACTCTTTATCCTGCGAGTACTGCATAATTTGGTATTGCCGCAACGTGGCGCTGTCAATAGTAGGACGCTCTTCGGTACGCACCCGCTCAAACCGGTCGGCATAAGCCAGATTCTGTATCAGAAAATCGGCCGGTCGATAATTGATTTTATTTACTGCAATCTGTTGGTTTACGGTTTCCTCCATATCGGTAAGCTCCCCGTTGGCATGGAGCGAAAGAGAATAGCGCCCCAACTGATGCAGATCGACGGTAAATCCGTCTTCCAATCCACGCCGTAATTCGTTTGCCACGGCATAAACGATTGAAATCACATCCGACTGGGTTGCCGAACATTTATCGCAAATGAGATTTGCAATTTCATAGAGGTCTAGCACGCCACTTGATAAATGGACCGGACGGTAGGTGGTAACATTGGCAGTGGCACCCACTCCCGAATTCGGAACAAGTTTAAATTTCAGTCGTCCCATACGATTAGATTGTTTTAAGGTTATACTCTTGCGCCGCTTTTCATCCGAACTCAACGCAGTGATTAACAAGAAACTGCATTTATTTACAATATAATCACTTTGAGAGCGAATTACAAGTATTTTGCGAATTATTCATAACCCCTCGTTGTTTTTTTATCTTCAGCCTCTTTGGTACGTGGGCGCGTCCCGGATGGGACGGGCGCATGTACGGCGCGGGACGCGCCCACGTACCGCGCCGTACACGCC
>JAVVPN010000158.1:0-3242 GCA_036655755.1 Bacteroidales bacterium
TTTTTGAAAGTACTTCCGTTACGAAAGATATATTAGAGAGTCCTTTCAGAAATCGGCTTACGGTAACATTCGATCAGAATGAATCGCTGCCTGTGGTTTATTCCTCTTCGGATGACAAAGTGGCAAAGATTGATGAATCGGGGACAGTAACGTTTTTGAAAGCGGGATCTGTTACCATTACCGCCACCGTCGAGGAAACCGAAACCTATCAAGGTGCGACCGCCTCTTATAAACTGACCGTTACGACACCAAAGCCGGAGATGGTTTTTGAGGCTACCTCGGTCCAGATGGATATAAGAGAAAATAGTTTCCATAATCCATTGACTGTAAAATTGTATAATCAGGTAAATACGGAGCTACCGGTGGTTTACTCTTCTTCAAATACGGGAATAGCCACGGTAGGAGCAGATGGCACGGTAAGTTTCATCAAGTTTGGTACGGTGAAGATTACGGCTACGATTAATCCAACCGATCTGTATCAAAAAGCTTCGGTTTCGTATGATTTGAATATTACGGCGCCTACTCCGGTACTTACTTTTGAACAACCGGCGATTCGGGTGATTGGCATCAGTGAGACAGTAACGAATCCACTCTCTGTTATGCTTGAAGAGAACCCGTTTACAGAAGGAGTGGTGACCTATAAAAGCTCAAATATGTCTGTTGCGACAGTCGATACCAATACCGGTGTGGTTACACCGAAAGGGGTAGGGAATGTAACGATTACGGCGCGTATGGCCGAAGGTACTTACTATCATGCGAGTGAAACTACTTATCAACTGTTTGTTGATAAATCGCCCTCATCTCTACCGTTTGTTTTCGATGGAAAATCAGCGGATATAACGAATATGATGGGGTTGACTGCTGAGTCTTTAGGTTCGGATTATGCTGCTTCACCTTGTCTTAAGTTCAGTAGTAATACCAGTAGCGTACTTCTTTCATTCGATGAGGTTCCCGGTAAGCTTTATTTTAAAGTAAAACAATATAGTACCTTGAGAGGATATTTTGTCGTTGAGCAGTCTGCCGATGGGCAGGAGTTTGAGGTCGTAGCGGAATACACATCGATATCAGAGACAGGAGAAACCAAATTGATTGAAAACTTGAAAAATTCGTCGCGTTATATCCGTTGGCGTTTTATAAATAGAACGGGCGGTAATATCGCTCTTGGTGGAATCGAATTGAAAAAATTCTCAATTCTTAAGAATCCTGTTTTTGAAACCGAAGAAGAGACCTTTTTTTATTCGCATGAAGTGCGGCTTTCATGTGCGACAGCGGAAGCGAAGATTTACTATACGCTTACAGGAGAAGATCCGGATTCAAATTCGTTGCTTTATACCGGACCGTTTACAATCGAAGAAACGACTCAGATAAAAGCGGCCGCTTTTTTGAATGATGAAAAAAGCGATATCATCAGTAAAACCTATACCCGACTGATTACCTCGGTTAAAGCGGACAAAGAGGGATTGGTGTTCCCGGTTTTAAATCTTTGGGAAGTTCCGGAAAAGAAAAGCTTAAGCTTTACATTGAAAACGGAACACCTGCAATCTGATTTATCGGTGCAGGTGGAAGGGGACGGATTTTCAGTTGATAAATCGGTTCTTTCAAAAGCAGATGCCAATGGGGCCGAAATTAACGTAACTTATTTGCCGCTACGACATGGAACCTATAGCGGTAGCGTGATTATTAAGGGCGATGGGTTGGATGAGCCTACGGTTGTGACGCTATTGGGCGAAACAAAAATTGTGGCGGACGAACTTTTGTTGGATGAAGACTTCGAGTTTATGAAAGACTTATCGGATAATAATTCATTTAAGATTGAAGGGTGGACTTTCGCAAGTTGTTATGTCGACAGAGCAAATCAAAGAATGCGTGTGGGATCGTCTGGTAGTTTGGGATCGGTTACGCTTCCCCAATTCGACTTCTCAAAAGAAGAATACACCTATACATTGTCTTTTGACAGCCAAATATTCAACATAGCTGATCATAAAGAGATGAAAGTAACCATACATGGGCGGGACGAGATAATCAAGCTTTCGGACGGGAATAAAAATTACCGGTTCGATATTCCGGTAGCAACGGGAAGCACCGGTTCGATCCGTATATCCGGTGTTCAAATTATAAATAATCGCTTCTATCTCGATAATATCCGCATCATCAAAAAACTGAAGAAGTTAGCATATACCGTTCCTGCAACTACTTCTTATGAAGATTTGAACGCCCGTTTGCGATTGGACGGATTGACGAGTGTCACTTTTAATCAACCGGTTTCATTTATCGATCAGGGCTCTATTATTGCTCCGGCCAATCCCAATTGCCTGTTCTATACCCCGACCGATCTTGGCTTTGGGCAAAATCAGGTTTTGGAGGGTAATTGCGCGAACCTGAGTCTTTCCGATAATCATCCGTTCGATATTGTCCGACCATTTTCCGCGACTGCGGCTTCTTATGTTCGTAAGGCTTATCAGGATGGTTTGTGGGAAACGATCGTACTGCCTTATGACGTAGCGGAAAGTGCGATGCCACAAGAGTATGAATTTGCGAAATACGACGGGCTGACGGCGGATAAAAGCGGAGTGGTATTTACGGAAGTAAAATCACTCACAGCCCATACTCCGTATCTGATGCGTTATAGCGGAAGCAATAAGACGAACGGAACGGCGCTTTGCCATTTTGAAGCGGTAGATGTCGCGATAGGGGAGCAGATTGAATCGGCCGGGTTTGTCGGGGTGTATGCCCGTACGGCAACCGAAGGAAAATGGCTGCTCAACGTGAAAAACGGAGTATCGGTATTCCAAAAAGGGTTGCCGGAGTCGGCGATCAATCCGTTCCGCGCTTATCTCGACCTAGTGTTGACGGAATCGGCTGGTATGCGTATCGTGCATCGTCCGGCAGACGCTACGTCGCTTGACGCAGTGACGTCAATTGGCGAATGGCAACTGCGGAGCGGAAGTCAGGGCGAGCTGATCGTAACGACGCGGGAAGCAATGACGATTCGGATCGTCGCTATCGACGGACGTGTGTTGCGCGTGGTTTCGGTAGATGCTGGAGAAAATCGGATTTCGGGATTACCGGCCGGGATCTGTATTGTAAATGGGAAGAAAGGTGTTGTCAGATAAATATCTGGTCAGCGTTTCGATGTTAAAAATAGATTATATACAAATGCGAAAGAATATTTATAAGAAACCTGTGCTTGAGGAAATTATGGTTGAAATGGAGGAGGTTATGGCCAATTCTATCCAGTTTGA
>JAVVPN010000159.1:0-3139 GCA_036655755.1 Bacteroidales bacterium
TTCTATTATTTTTTCAAGTTAAACCGGTCGCGTAGCGATTGCAGTAATCCGGTGCGCTTATTTAAAAGATATACCGACAGTAGGCTGCACACGCCTACACTGAACGTGCCCGATATCCAGTAAATCCAGCCGCGCCCTGCAGAGGTCAGAAAGAACGCGAAAAGTAAAAACGGCATATAGAGCATTACCACCCGCAACAAACGCCCGGTAAAGCGGAAGCGGTATTTGCGATAGGCGCATCCCGAGAGGATAAGCGTTTCGCATAATGCAGAACCCGACATCGCCATTCCGATTCCGGCCAATCCGGCAAAGTGGAAACCTGCAAAGCCCATTGCCACATAAATAAGATGACAGACGAGCTCTATGGCCAGGAAGGTGCGAGAATCGCCTTTCGCAAGCGCAATGTAAGCAAGCGACAGATTAAAACCTTTCAGAAACATAAAAAGCCACGCCCACTCTACCATCGGGATGGTGGTGAGGAAATCATCGGAATAGAGCAGCCGTATCACCATGGGTAGGAAGACCAGCAACCCGGCAATCAGGGGAGCAATCAGCATTACCGAGAGTTCGATTTGCTGATTGACCAGCTCGTTGAGACGCTCCCGCTCTTTATGAATCGCCGAAAGGCGCGAAAAGTAGTCATTCTCAATCGACACCAATACCATCCCCATATACGACACGCACAACACCACCCCCGTATTGTAGAAACCAACATCGGCTACCGAGCCTTGCGCTACGATAAACATACGGATCAGGTATTCGGCAAGTGCACCAAACGTGCCCGCAATGATGAAAGATACGCCAAGCCGGATAAGCGGCCCTCCCTGGCGAAAAGAGGCGCGCGAAAAAAGCGTCCGCCGCCATGGATAGAACCGGAAGGAGAAACAGGCGGTCGCTCCGAATGTAAGCAGCGAAATGATAATCAGGGCTGGTACGATAGCCGCTTCACGATAAAAATAGTAGAGCGGAATCACGATAAACAGGGATAGGAAGGTGGCGAAAAGTGTACTGAGTGCCACTTCCTTGAGTCGGCGCACCCCTTTTAGGATGGCCAGTTCGGCTCCGGTAAGGGCCGTCAACCCCACTACGGGAGAAACAAGACGAAATCCGGCAGTATACTGCGTGCTTTCGAACGACCATTCGCTCAAAAACGGCGCTAGGAAGAAACATAGTACACTACCCGCCACGGCTGTTACCACTCCCCAAAAACGAATCACGTTAATATATGCAGTTACTCGTTGATTGTCCGCTTCACCCGCTATTTCAGAAAGATGACGCACCCCGCTGAACGAGATGCCCAGGTTGGTGGCGTTATTAAGCATGGTGATAACCGATACGAACAGCGAAATGACACCCAGCCCTGCCGGGCCCAATAACAGTGCGCTTAATTTATTTCGCACCAGGGTGGATAATAAGTTAAGCCCCTGCATTCCACCAAAAAGTCCGGTGTATTTTAGCAGATCCTTATATTGTGTTTTTCGATGTTGTTCGGACGAAATCTCCATGCCATTCCAATCGGGTTAAATATTGAGGCCAAATATACATTATTTGTGTTGTTCAATCATTTTTTTAGATAAGTTTGCAATAGATTGATCGTTACATATCCTATGGAAAACCCATTATTAAGCATTATAACCCCGGTTTACAACGTTGAGCATTATCTGCCGGGCTGCATTGAATCAATCCTTGCACAGCAATTCACAGATTTCGAACTGATTCTGATTAATGACGGCTCTACCGATGAAAGTGGCGAACTGTGCGATCGGTTTGCGCAACGGGATACGCGCATACGCGTTTTTCATCAGGATAACCGGGGATTGAGCGGGGCGCGTAATCGGGGAATCGATGTGGCACGGGGTGAATACATCGCGTTTATCGACTCGGACGATACCGTATCACCCGATCTCTTTGCAGCCAATATGAAGATACTCGGGGCAGACCCATCGATCGATCTGCTCGAATTTCCGATATTTGTTTATTATGGGGCACCCGAAGCGCATTTATGGCGCAAAGGACCGCACGACTTCAACGAAACCCCGTTCGAAGAGTGGTTTCGCCGGAAGGGATATGATCACACCTATGCGTGCAATAAACTCTTCAGAAGCAATTTATTCAGGGATATCCGTTTTCCGGAAGGGAAAATATTCGAAGACATCTTCACCATTCCGAAAATATTTAAGGAGTGCCGTCACTATTACCTCTCGGACCGGGGCATCTATTATTATCATGCCCGCGAAGGTTCTATTTCGCGCAAAGAGTCTTTTGAAAAATACTACGCGCTGTTTGAAAGCAATTACGCATTGTGGAACATTGTGCGAAGCGACAAGGCGCTTGCCACCGACGCGGAGATTTTTTCACTGTCGCTGGCCGACTGGATGGTATCCATGAAGCGAACCGACAGCAAACGTACGCGCGAGGTGATGCAGCACTATCCGCTTCCGCGTATCACACCAATGCAACTGCTGCGACTACCCATGCCGTTGAAACGGAAATTAAAAAACATGCCGCTCGTACTGTTCGGCAGCCGGATACATTGTATGATTTACACTTTGATAATAAAATGATGTTGATCTCTTTTCTTATTACCGCTTACAACCTCGAGGAGTGGATGCTCAGACGATGCATCGACAGTGTGCTGGCGCAAGGGCTACCGATATCTGATTTTGAGGTGATCGTAGTGGACGACGGTTCGGAGAAGCCGGTCGCGCCGCTATTGCGGCAATATGCTTCGGAGAATTTCATTGTTCACCGGCAGGAAAACGGCGGACCGGGTGCAGCTCGAAACAAGGCTTTGGAGTTGGCTAGCGGAACATATATACTGTTCGTGGATGGCGACGACTACCTGTTTAGGGGTAGTATCGTGCCATTGACTCACTGTTTGAAACAAGAGAAACCCGACATCCTGCATTTTTCATTTCGTCATTGTTCGGAAAGCGCTCCCGTTCGGATATCATTCGCGCCGATAACATACCGGCACTATGAAAGCGGTAGCCACTTTATGCTGGCCCACCATCTGACGGGGTGTAACTGGTTGCAACTTTTCCGGCTTGATTTGGTTCGGCACCACGGGCTTTACTATCCGGTTCGGTTACTGCATGAAGATGAAGAATTTATTACAAAGCTTTTTTTCTTCGCACAG
>JAVVPN010000160.1:0-3131 GCA_036655755.1 Bacteroidales bacterium
AACGGATCGGTTGTTTTATAATCGGCTTTTTTCAGATCGTTTTCCGTAAAAGAATCCTCATCAATAATGATTACCGTATTTGCCTTCACGAATTTGGCATTCGTTTTCAACGCTGCCGGATTCATGGCAACCAACACATCGCAACTGTCGCCGGGGGTATATACTTTTTTTCCCAAATGTACCTGAAAACCGGATACACCTCCCAAAGTACCTTGCGGGGCGCGTATTTCTGCCGGATAGTCGGGAAAAGTAGAGATTTCATTTCCGAAGATTGCCGATAAATTCGAGAAAATAGTACCGGCTAATTGCATACCGTCGCCGGAATCGCCCGAAAAGCGGATAACCACTTTGTCGGTATCAATAATGGATGTTTTTTCAGCCATATTTTATATAAGGTTTATTGAATACAAAAACAACAATTGTTTTGAGCAAGCCTCATGCCGCCTGCAAAATACATTTATTTATTTAAAATTACTAACAATTTGATATAAAAAGAACTTATTGAAAAGAAGTAAGGAAAAGCATGATATCACTCCAAGGGTAATCAAAGTGCTCTCCGATGGTAGGATTCACAAGTTTTCCGTTATAAAAATAGATACCACTTCTGAAGCAGCTGTTCTCACGTAGATAGTCGTTCATGGTACCTGCTTCTGCCATATCCTGCAACATGGGTAGCAGATGATTGCTCAACGAAATGGTGGTAGTACGCGCAACCCGCGAGCTGATATTCGGCAGGCAGTAATGTAATACACCATGCTGCTCAAAGAACACTTCGTACAGGTTCGACGGGCAGACACTGGTTTCAAAACACCCTCCCTGATCTACGCTCAGGTCAATGATAAGGGATCCCGCTTTCATTTGCCTCACCATATCGGCAGAAACAAAATAGTGCTTCTCTCCTTTTTCGATACGTAATGCCCCGATCACGACATCCGCCGACCGCAATGCATTGAGCAATACATGCGGGTGTAAAGTAGAGGTAAAAGTGGATGCTCCCAATGCGCGCTGCAAGTTACGCAATGCATCTACATGATTATCGAACACCTTTACAAGCGCACCCAGAGAAACGGCAGTACGTGCGGCCTCACTTCCGGCTCTGCCTGCGCCCAGTATCACCACTTCGGTAGGAGACACACCGGCGCATCCTCCTAACAAGATTCCTTTTCCACCACTTTCATTGGTAAGCAGATCCGCAGCCAGCACAATTGCGGTGCGTCCTTCGATCTCCCGGATCTGGTTAATAATCGGGTGGCCACCCTGTTCATCGGTTATAAATTCATATGCTACAGCATTGATACGCCTTTCGGCCATGATGTTAAGCGTTTCAGGCGAAAACAAACTAAGTTGAATAAGCGAAATGAGAGTCGCCCTGTTTTTCATCATCGATACCTCCCGGGGAGTAGGCGATGAAACTTTGATCACGATATCGCATTCCCATACGCGTGCTGCGTCGGACGCAATCTCCGCTCCTGCTTCGGAAAACACATGGTCTGCATAATGAATCGGTTCGCCGGCTCCCGCTTCGAGAATAACATGATGTCCCTGGTCGCATAAAATAGCGACTGCTTCGGGAGTAAGAGGAAGCCGTTTCTCAAATTCACGGCATTCACGGGGAATCCCGATCAATAACGTATTGCTCCGCTCTCTTATCGCAACACGTTTTTCTTCGGGCAAAAGAGACTCCGCGCTAAAAGTAGATAATATCCGCTCAATCATGGTGTGGTATAATAAGGTCGATCAGTTTCTGTGTGGCCGCGGCCAGCTGACTGCGGTTATCGAGTTCATTGGCATCAAACACCAATGTAGCCTGACGATAAAAAGGCTCCCGCTTTTCGAGGTTCCCGATAATAAATGCCCGCAACTCCTCGTCGGTCTTATCCTTCAGAATCGGACGCGCATGGCGGGCGATCTTCAACCGGTCGAAAAGCACATCCGTATTTGTCTGTAAATAAACAGTTGTTCCGCATTGATTCATAAACGCGATATTATCGAAAAAGCAAGGTACTCCGCCCCCCGTAGCTACAATTACATTTTCAAAAGCAGCTACTTCATGCAACACTTCGCGCTCAATGAGCCGGAAGCCATCTTCTCCTCTTTCCCGGAAAATATCGGAAATCGTTTTATGGTACCGGTTTTCAATATACACATCCAGATCAATAAACGACAACCCCGTTTCGGCTGCCACCAACTTGCCTAATGTTGTTTTGCCGGCTCCCATATAGCCAACCAGGAAATATCGCTTCATCTGTCGGTAAGTGTTATTGAGTTTTGTATTTAAATGTTCCGTTTTCACAAAATTAGCAGATTTGACAGGATTAATGTTTTAATCACAGGGAAATTTTCAGGACGATACCAATTGGCATTCATTTATATACCCTTTGTTGGATAGCTCAACCACTCTTCCTTGCTGATTTAGGCTTTGCTCTGCAGGTATTTTATTATTTTTGTTTTCTAAAATAAAACCGATCAATGGCAAACTTCAAATATTACGTCGTATGGGAAGGGCATGCACCCGGCATTTATGAAAGCTGGGAAGACTGCAAGCAACAAATCACAGGATATTCGGGAGCCAAATACAAGAGTTTCCCGACGCTCGATGCCGCAACCAAGGCTTTTCGTGATAATTATGACGACCATATCGGTGCGCTTCAGGCGGTAGCGCGCGCCCTCCGTACGGACACCGTGGCAGCCCCGGCAGCAACTCCTGTTCCTGCGCGTACGATCATTGCCGAAAGTATTGCCGTAGATGCCGCATGCAGTGGCAATCCGGGACCGATGGAATATCGTGGCGTATATGTTCGGACGGGGGAAGAGATCTTCCGAGTAGGCCCGCTTCAGGGAGGCACCAATAACATCGGCGAATTCCTCGCCCTGGTACATGGTCTTTCATTACTCAAACTAAAAGGAAGCCCGCTCCCGATCTATACCGACAGCGTGAATGCCATGTCATGGATCAAACAGAAAAAATGCAAAACAAAACTGGAACGCACTCCTAAGAACGAAAAAATATTCGAACTGATTGAGCGTGCCGAACGCTGGCTGCAAACCAATACTTTCACTACCCGCATTTATAAATGGGAAACCAAGGAATGGGGCGAAATACCGGCCGACTTCGGGCGGAAATAAGAAAT
>JAVVPN010000161.1:0-3099 GCA_036655755.1 Bacteroidales bacterium
AACTAAAAAAATCTGTTCAAATAAAACAGCTATTCAGTATCGCATTTGCGAGCACGTATGCCAAGCGTGGCGGTACCGCATTTCCAACCATCTTATATCCATTTTTTATATCAGAATATATAAATCTAAACTTATCGGGAAAAGATTGAATACGCGCACATTCTCTAATGCTCAACCTTCTGTATAAAAACTCTTTTCCTGAAACAAATACACGTTTATTTGGGGAAATATAAACCATTTTAGGAGCTTGAGGATGAATGGGAGCATTCTTTGCCAGAGCTTGAATAGTAAAAGAAATTTCATTCCAAGATCGAACTCTATTACGAGACATATATTTTTCATCATAAGGACCAGTATAAACATCGTGGTTAAGCCAATTTGTGTAGTTTTGATTGACAAAATCATCCAAATAAACTTTTGGTTGCTCCGTAATATCACCTATTGCCTTTCTTAATGTTATAAAAGACTCTGTAGTCGCTTTAGGAAATAAAAATTTTCTATTGATGTCTTTCCTAATTCCAACCACAAAGACTCTCACCCGATCTTGCGGTATTTTAAAATCAGCAGCATTTAACACGGAATAGTCAACAATGTATCCAGCGCGCTCTAATATCGATAAAAAAGAATAAAAGGTGCGAATGTGTTTTTCGCTTAAAAGACCTTTAACATTTTCAATTAAAAAGAATTTCGGTCTCTTGCAGGATACAATTCTTATATAGTCAAGAAAAACCTTACCTCTTTCATCATTCAACCCCAAACATTTACCACCTTCACTCCACGCTTGACACGGAGGTCCACCAATAATTCCATCACAATCAGGTATCATCGATTCATTTATAGTTCTTATATCAGAAGTTTCTAAAAACGTATTCGGATGATTAATCGAATAAGTTTCTACGATAGTAGAATCATACTCATTAGCCCAGAGCACATTAAACCCAGCTCTTTTAAATCCTAAATCAAGACCACCACAACCCGAAAACAAAGAGACAACTTTCATTAATCTATACGTTTATTTTTAAGAGTTCGCTTAATCTGTATAGCTACATGATAAGCTAAATTGATAGGTACTGCATTTCCAATCATTTTATAGCCGTAATTCACCTCATCATAAATGAATTTAAAACTATCTGGAAACCCCTGTAAACGAGCTACTTCTCTAACGGACATACGCCTATACAATTTTTCTTCACCCTCAACGAAGCGTTGTACATTAGTCTCTATTTTAACCATTTTAGGAGCTTGGGGATGAAGTTGGCACTGTCTTCCACTTGCTTGTACAGTAAACCCTGGTTCATCCCAAGATCGGACTCTATTTCTTGACATAAAAATAGGTGAATATGCCCCAATAAAATATTCATGATTGGGAATCATGCAATCATTTCCATTCGTTTTATTCTTTTCTTTTGCGGGCAAAGCATTATCCTGCAAATCCCAAATACATTCACGCAATGTAGGTTTATGTTTAAGCGGTTGAGGATATTCGAAATTCGTTATTTTCAAATCTTTTCTAAACCCAATATAAAAAACACGTTGCCTATCCTCCGCTACCTCGTAATCGTTAGCATTAAGAAGTTTTATATTTATATCGTAACCAGCTTCTTTAAATAAATGTAAAAATCCTTGAACGGCTCCCACATGACGCTTTGCCAACATCCCTGAAACATTCTCGGCTACAAAAAAAAGAGGTTGCTTGTCTCGTAATATTCGTATGTATTCAAAAAACAATTGACCTCTTGCATCCTCTATTCCTTTAAGAGAACCTGCTTCACTCCATGACTGACAAGGAGGTCCACCAATTATGCCATCTACATTATCAGGAAAATCAGAAGAAGGTATAGTCCTTATATCTCCTTCAATTAGATTGACTTCTGGGAAATTTTCTCGAAAAGTAGAATATATTTTTGAATCGAACTCATTCGCTGCTATTGTTTTAAATCCAGCTTTGTGGAATCCTAAGTCAAGACCTCCAGCACCACTAAATAAACTTATCAAATTCATCTTACAAAGAATGTTATAAGTTTAGCATCAAGTAATTTGGCTGGATTATTTGGATTCTTAATTCGAACATTTTTAATAGTCACATTTGTATCTGTTTGAGCCAATTCATCCAATTTATTAACATTATCCAACGTTTTAAATTTTGTCTCATTAATCAATGCCATAAAGTTAAAGTTGTTAGAATTATTTCGCTTATATATGTTCTCAAAAACTTTAAATGGATTTTCGATATGCCACATCCCTCTTACGCGGAGATAAGTGATACCTAAAGGATCAACACGATTCACTCTCCCAAGCTCTTTCGTCTCAGCAAATTCCACGTCTGTAATTGATTCTACACCATTTTTAATGGTTAATTTAATCCTTTCATAGACATCTTTATCTGCACAATAATCCATACCATAAATAAACGCCAAGGAATTAAGGTTTTTTCCGTCAACAACTCCTACTGCATAAATTATGTCTCGAATGCTCCAATCTTCGCAATCTCGGCAAGTTTGATTAATCATACTACTATTGGCATAGATTTTCGCTTTAGGATAGCTGCTATTCAAGGCTAAAGCAGAGTTTGGCGATTCTATTTTCTTTACCTCAATAGCATCACCGCCATTGATTAACATCGAATCGGGAGGATTATTCTGATTTCCAAGATATGAAAATGATTCAGAAATAAGCTGATCACGTTTCTTGAAATTGCTTTCATTGACAGTACCCGAAAAAACATCTTTTATATATTCTTCCAATGCCTCACCCATAGAATTTACTCTATTGTGAGACTTCGCATAGCTATCCAACTGATGCATTGGGCTTTTAATTACCTCACAAATAGCATCGATTATATTTCCCATTTTACTTTCTATTAGTTGATGGGCAAAGTTAATGATAAAAAAACTATTACCGAAAATCAGTAACCTGTTATTTGTAAATCAACAGAAAATTTGGGCACAACAATCTAATTTGATACTTTGTATCCTTATCTCTTTTTGCTAATTCTATACCCAGACTAGGCAATGCCCGCATTCCTTTTTGTATATTTGCACCCATCAAACTAGATAAAGAACAGATTATGGAACATCCTTTGTCATCATTCAGCCACTG
>JAVVPN010000162.1:0-3005 GCA_036655755.1 Bacteroidales bacterium
TAAAAAGGATAATCAATATAACCTTTCGCTCCACCGCCGAAATAAGTGCTTCGATCGCCCTGATTTAGCGGAAGATCATGCTCTAAGCGGTAAGGCAGATCGGGATTTGCCACGAAAGCACGGCCAAATCCCACAAGATCACACCAACCTGTTGTAATGGCATTCGTCGCTTTTTCTTTGTCATAATAACCCGAATTGATGATAGTCTGTCTAAACGCCTCGCGCAATCCGTTTCGGAAAGAAAGCGGAGTACCGGGAGCGTCTTCCCAATCCGCTTCTGCAATGTGTATGTACACGATACCAATCTCATTGAGTAACTTAGCTACCGCCAGATAGGTCTGTTCGGGCGTATCATCTACCGTCCCGTTCAACGTGGTAAAAGGAGCCAGCCGGATTCCCACCCGGTCTTTGCCGATTTGGTCTGCTACCGCACCCGCTACCTCTTTTAGAAAACGCAAACGGTTTTCGAGCGAACCGCCATATTCGTCGGTTCGGGTATTGGCTTGCGAATCGATAAACTGGTTGATCAGATATCCATTGGCCGCATGAATCTCCACCCCGTCAAATCCGGCGTCGATAGCATTTTGGGCCGCTTGGCGATACTGCCCTACAATCTCCTTAATTTCAGGAATAGTCAATGCTCGAGGCGTAGAATGCTGAATCATATCGCCCGCTCCCCCTTCAGGACCTTTTCCGTCCGGGTCGATGAAAACCTTTACCCCCTCAGCAACCAAAGGCGATGAAGAAACCGGTGCTTGCCCATCGGGTTGCAACGACGTATGCGAAATACGCCCTACATGCCATAACTGGGCGAAAATATAGGTCCCCGCTTCATGGACAGCTGTCGTAACCTTTTTCCATCCCGCAATCTGTTCGGGAGTATGGATACCGGGAGTCCACGCATACCCCCTGCCCTGCTGACTGATCTGAGTACCTTCTGAAATAATCAGTCCCGCACCCGCGCGTTGTGCATAATAGGTTGCCATCATATCGGTTGCTACTTCCCCTTTTCCGGCACGCGAACGCGTCATCGGGGGCATCACGATGCGGTTTTTGAGCGTAAGCTTACCCATCCGGTAGGATGTAAACAGGATATTTCCGTTTGTTTCCATACAACTATGTATTAACTGATGTTTCTGACCAAGCCTCCTTCGGCACGAATGGCCGATCCGTTCATGACAGCGGCTTCTCGGCTGCATACGAAGGCTACGATATCACCGATCTCCTGTGGCTCGATAAATCGGCGGATAATGGAGGTCGGGCGGTATTTGTCGAAATAGTTCTTTTTAACCTCCTCATCGCTCCATCCTTCCACGGCTTTCACCTCTTCGAGATAGTCGATCACACCCGGTGAAAGAGTAGGTCCGGGCAGTACGCTATTAACCGTCACATTCGTTCCCATACAGGTTTCTGCCAACCCCCGCGAGAGCGACAGTTGAGCGGTTTTAGTCATTGCGTAATGAAGCATTTCGCCCGGAGGATTGAGCGCAGACTCACTGGATATGAAAACCACGCGTCCCCAATTTTCCTCCTTCATCAAAGGAAGATAATACCGGGTTAATCGGATACCGCTCATCACATTTACTTCGAAAAAGCGCAACCAATCGTCGTCAGTAATCCGGGCAAACTCTTTTACTTCATAAATACCCATATTATTCACCAGAATATCCACTCGGGGATACGCTTTAATGAGCGCATCGCAGGCTTCTTTCTTTGACAAATCGCCGGCAAACAAATGAATCAGTTCGGCCGGAAACTGAGTGGCAAGCTCTTTTTTCAACTCCGTAAGTTTCTCCATCGTACGTCCGCAAATAATCACACGGACGTCTTCCTTCAGAAGAGACTTTGCTATTTCCAATCCGATTCCGGAAGAGGAGCCGGTAATAAGAGCCAATTTGCCTGATAACCCTAAATTCATACAATCAAATGGTTAGTTTCAGTTTAAACAGTCGTGGTCAGGTTGTGGTTGATTATATTGAACTAAAAAATGAGTTTCATAAAATATTTTCAGCCTCGTTTAATCTTTTACTTAACGAAGAATAAAAAATACGCCTGTAAAATTTTATTAAAACATTTTGTAAGGCTCAATGTCAGCTACTTTAGGAATTGTGTATGTTTTGAAAAAGAATACCTTTGCATCTGAGGCAAATTTAAGATCTGAAAATGGAGAAGAAAACAAAACTTTGGGCAGCTATCGGTACCGCCGCCCTTTTGCTTATTGGAGGTGCAGTTGTTTTTTACATATCCTCAACGCGTAAACAGCTGGCTGAATTGACCGCTCAATATGAAATAGAGAAGGAAGAACTGGAGGAGGAATACTCTCAGCTGGCGATTCAATATGAAGGCTATAAACTGAATGTAAACAATGATTCGTTAATTGACAAGCTCGAAAATGAGCGCATGAAGGTGCAACGCCTCGTTGAAGAACTGAAAACAACGAAGGCTACCAATGCCCGTCGTATCAATGAACTCAAAAAAGAGTTATCTACCGTAAGAAGCGTACTTCGTTCATACGTGGCGCAGGTAGACTCTCTAAACCGTTTGAACGCGCAGTTGGTAGAGGAAAACAAGGAGGTGCATCGCAAATATCAGGCGGTAACTCAAACTGCTACTGAACTTAAAAAACAGAAAGAGCAACTTTCGCAACAGGTAACGCTGGCGGCGAAACTGGATGCGGTAGCCATTGCGGTAGAAGCGCAAAACAAACGCAATAAGAAAACGACAAAAATCAGCAAGGCTGAAAAAATAAAAATCTCATTTACTATTGCCAAAAACGTAACGGCCGAAGTGGGCGAGAAAACTATTTTCGTACGCATTATGAAGCCCGACAACGACGTACTGGTGAAAAACCGGAACGATGTATTTGCATACGAAAATCAGGATATCAACTACTCCATCCGTAAGAATATCGAATACGAAGGAGAAGAGGTAGCCGTGACGATGTATTGGCAAATTGAGGAATACCTGTACCCGGGTACTTACAGAGTGGATATTTTTGCAGATGG
>JAVVPN010000163.1:0-2906 GCA_036655755.1 Bacteroidales bacterium
TTTCTTGTTAGCAACTGTTTTCTTTTTACCCTTACGAGTACGTGCATTATTTTTAGTGCTCTGACCTCTCAAAGGTAATCCGATACGATGACGAACGCCACGGTAACAACCGATATCCATCAAACGTTTGATATTCAATTGGATTTCAGAACGAAGATCCCCTTCTACTTTAAATTCAGCACCGATAATCTCACGAATTTTCGCTGCCTGCTCGTCAGACCAGTCTTTAACTTTGATGTCTTTGTTAACATCGGCCTTCTCCAAAATGGTATTCGCTGCGCTGCGACCAATACCGAAAATGTAGGTCAAAGCAATTTCGCCTCTTTTATTTTGCGGCAAATCGACCCCAACTATTCTTATAGCCATATATTCGAATGATTTATTTGCAAAAATAATAAATTATCCTTGACGTTGTTTATACTTAGGATTTTTCTTGTTAATAATGTACAAGCGGCCTTTTCTTCTAACGATTTTGCAATCCGGTGTACGTTTTTTCAATGATGCTCTTACTTTCATATCTTTCGTTGTTATTTATATCTAAAAGCAATTCTTCCTTTGGATAAATCATATGGAGACATTTCTACTCTCACCTTATCACCTGGTAAAATTTTAATATAATGCATTCTCATTTTACCAGAAATATGAGCGGTAATCTCATGTCCATTTTCCAGTTCTACACGAAACATTGCGTTTGACAATGCTTCAATGATTACGCCATCTTGTTCAATTGCTGATTGTTTAGCCATATATTAATTTTCAAATTGATTATTTTCCTAAAACCTCTTCTATAAAAGCAAAGGTTGATAAAATCTCCGCTTTTTCAGGAGTAATTGCGATTGTATGTTCAAAATGGGCAGATGGTTTCCCATCTCTGGTACGGACAGTCCAACCATCCCGTTCCATTATGATATTTTTTGATCCCATATTGATCATTGGTTCGATAGCGATACACATGCCCGGTTTTAAAATCGGACCAGTACCTTTTCTACCATAATTAGGAACTTCCGGATCTTCATGAAGTTTTTTTCCAATTCCATGACCGCATAGTTCCCTAACAACCGAATATCCTTTTTTCTCACAATAAGTTTGAATAGCATATCCGATATCGCCGATCCGATGTCCCGGAATCGCTTGTTCGATTCCTAAGTAAAGACTTTCTTTCGTTGTCTTCAGCAAACATAAAATATCTTCGCTGACTTCTCCAACCGGAAAGGTATAGGCAGAATCACCATTAAAACCATTCAACGTCACCCCGCAATCGACAGAAATAATATCTCCATCTTTCAACTCATAAGAGGAAGGGAAACCATGTACAACATGATCGTTTACCGAAATACATAAAGAATAAGGAAATCCTCCATATCCTTTGAATCCAGGCACCCCATTATGGTCTCTGATAAATTGCTCTGCTATTTGATCGAGTTTGATAGTTTGCAATCCTGGTTGAATCCACTTGGCTAATTCGCCAAGTGTCATTCCAACCAATTGATTACTCTTTCGCATCAAATCGATTTCTTCATCTGTTTTAAGATAAATCATCGTTTATAAAAACTTAATATGCTGCTACAGCACCTGTTCTTCCTTTAATCTTTCCTGATTTCAGGAGACCATCATAATGACGCATCAGTAAATGACTTTCTACCTGTTGCAAGGTATCCAGCACTACTCCCACCATGATCAGCAAAGAAGTACCTCCAAAGAATTGAGAGAACTCCATGCTTACACCACAGATTCTGGCAAAAGCAGGCATAATTGCCACGATTGCCAAGAAAATAGAACCTGGTAAAGTTATTCTCGACATAATACCATCCAAATACTCAGCTGTCTTTTTACCCGGTTTGATTCCCGGAATGAAACCGTTATTACGTTTCATATCGTCAGCCATTTGAGTAGGATTAATTGTAATCGCTGTATAGAAGAACGTAAATACGATAATCAACACTGCAAAAACAAAATTGTACCAGAAACCGGTGTTATCCATGAATGCAGACCAAAAATTATGAACTGATTCAGTTTTAGAAAATCCGATTAATGTCAGAGGAATAAACATGATTGCCTGTGCAAAAATAATAGGCATCACCCCAGCGGCATTTACCTTGAGAGGAATATATTGTCTTGCACCTCCATATTGTTTGTTTCCAATAATTCTCTTGGCATATTGTACCGGCACTTTGCGAGTACCCTGCACCAAAAGAATACAAGCAGCTATCACCAAAAGAAGGAAAACAATCTCAGCAAGGAAGAGAACCAAACCTCCCGCGCCTGTTGTGCGAAGCGTAAGCTCCTGCAACAACGACTGAGGAAGTCTGGCAATGATACCCACCAAAATGATGAAAGAGATACCATTCCCAATCCCCTTGTCTGTGATTCTTTCTCCCAGCCACATGATAAACATACTGCCTGCAGCAAGAATAATAGTAGAAGAAACTATAAACCAAATCCCGGCAGGAATTGCGGCACCGGCAGCCTTCAGTTGAACATTCAAGTTAATCAAATAAGAAGGTCCCTGGAAAAGCAAAATTGCGATTGTCAGAAAGCGCGTATACTGATTAATCTTGCGACGCCCGCTTTCACCCTCACGCTGCAATTTCTGGAAATACGGTACGGCAATAGCCAATAACTGTATCACGATTGAAGCGGAGATATAAGGCATAATACCTAGTGCGAAAACAGATGCGTTCGAAAATGCACCACCGGAAAACATATCCAATAATGCCAACAGACCACCTTTGGTTTGGTTTTGCAAAGCCGTTAAAGCTTGCGGATCAATACCTGGAAGTACAACATATGTACCGAACCGATAAATCGCTACGAGTAAGATGGTGGTAAGGATTCTACTTTTCAGATCCTTAATCTTCCAAATATTTTTTATAGTTTCTACTGCTCTCATGTATCTTAGATTTTAA
>JAVVPN010000164.1:0-2810 GCA_036655755.1 Bacteroidales bacterium
CGAGCCGGAAAAATCGAGATCCAGCCTGCTACACTTGATCTAGTTGTGCAGGTTGCTTCACAACGAAAGATGCGGAGTGTTTTTGATGATTTTTTTGACAGTTATCAAAACGTAAATAAAACCGTGTCTTCTGGCAAACAGACTGTAGATGTCTTGGCGCTGCCATTTGGTAAACCGGCATCTTTCATGGGTGGAGTAGGAGAATTTAAGGTTGCATCTTCAATTAGTACTACCGAGCTGAAAGCGAATGAAGCATTGACGTTGAAACTTGTTATCTCCGGAAATGGAAATCTGAAATATATCAAAGATCCTGAATTAAAATTACCGGCAGATTTTGAAGCCTTTGATCCGAAAATCGATTTGAAGATTAAGGCTACTCCTGCGGGCGTAACCGGAAGTAAAACGATTGAATATACGATGATTCCACGTTATGCGGGTGATTTTGAAATACCGGGAGTGGAGTTTTCTTATTTTGATCTGAAGTCAAAATCATATCAGACGGTAAAGACTACAGCTTATCAGATTAAGGTTGCAAAAGGTGCAAATGGTGCTGGTAATGGCGGTGTGACAAACTTCTCAACGACTACACAGGAAAACGTAAAACTTTTAGGAAGTGATATTCGGTTTATTAAAATCGGTTCACTTGGGTTGAAAAAATCTACTAGCTTCTTTGTAGGAAGCATTACCTATTATTTGTTGTATCTGTTACCGGTATTGTTGTTTATCGTTTTATTTGTTGTTTATCGCAAGCAAGTTGAAGAGAATGCCAACCTGGTGCTTATGCGTACGAAAAAAGCGAATAAGGTTGCTTCTAAACGATTAAAACTGGCTGCTAAATATTTAAAAGATCATCAGAAAGAATCTTTCTATGACGAAACCTTAAAAGCGGTATGGGGATATCTGAGCGATAAACTAAATATTCCTACATCTGAGCTGACTCGGGAAAATGTAGAATCGGAAATGCAGAACAGAGGTTTGGATGCGGTACTGATTGCGTCATTTATGGAAATAATTTCTACCTGTGAATTTGCTCGTTATGCACCTTCTCAAAGTGATGCTGCCATGGATAAGCTCTATGATGAAACTGTAAAAGTAATCGGGCAAATGGAGAGTTTAATTCGTAAGTAACATAAGTAGAGAATAGAAAAATGAAAAAAATATTTTTGTCATTACTCATGCTGGTTGCTTGCAGCATGTTATTTGCCCAAGGGTCGCTGACAGATCAGGCGACGGAGGCATATAAGACAGGCGATTTTACCAAAGCTATCTCGTTATATGAAGAAATAGCCCGTACAGAAGGGGTTTCGGCCGATCTATATTATAACTTGGGAAATGCTTTTTTTAAAGAAAAGCAATATCCGATTGCGATATTAAATTATGAACGATCTTTGTTGATCAATCCTCGGTTTGAAGATGCCAAATTTAATCTGGAACTTGCCAAATTGCAAGCTGTAGATAAGATTGTGCCGGTGCATGAGTTTTTCCTTACGAGTTGGTTTAACAGCGTATGCGATTTTATGAGTAGCAATGCGTGGACATACTGGGGTATCATTGCTTTCTTCTTATTTATAACAGGTGCTTTTTTCTATACGTTTAGCAGAAAACCATTTTTGCGGAAAATCGGATTTTTTGGAGGTATCCTGTTTCTTGTAATTTGTATATTTAGTAATATATTTGCATACCGCCAGAAAGAAAAACTTGAGTTGAGAGAGTATGCTATCGTGTTTACTCCAACTGTGACGGTCAAAGGATCTCCGGCAGATAGTGGTACCGAGCTTTTTGTGATTCATGAAGGAACAAAGGTAAAGATACGCAGTGTGTTGGGAGAATGGTCGGAAATAGAGATTGCCGACGGGAATGTAGGATGGTTGCCTTCCGCAAGTATAGAAATAATCTGATTGATCCCATTGTTTTAAAGTGCAGAGAAGGGTCTGTCTAATAACTGAAAATATATGATTGAATTTTTTGACCGTATTGATAAGTCTCTTCTCTTATTTTTAAACGGAAATGGTACTCCTTATTGGGATGATTTAATGTGGATTTATACAGGTCGCTGGATATGGGTTCCGGTTGCGCTTGGGTTTATCTGGTATTTCTTTCGGAAAGGTGGCTGGCGTGAAGCTATTATGATTTTATTGTCAATCACTTTGTTGATAACACTGTGTGATCAGATTAGCTCTTCGTTTTTTAAGCCTTTTTTTGAGCGATTGCGTCCGTCTCATCAAGAAGAACTTCAACCCTTTTTGTCCATCGTTAATGGCTACAGGGGAGGACGGTTTGGTTTTATATCGAGCCACGCTGCAAATAGTATCGGTTTTGCTACTTTTACGGCTTTGGTGATACGTAGATCCGTTTATAGTGTAAGCATCTTTTTATGGGCGCTTTTAACGTGCTATTCGCGTATTTATCTGGGGGTACACTTCCCGGGAGATATATTAGCCGGAAGTTTACTGGGGGTAGTGATCGGATATTTGGTATTTATGTTGTATCAGACATTGCATAATTACTTGTTTGTTATGTTTCGGTTTCGGACTTCCGCAATACCTTATGAACGTCAAATACCGTGGACTCCTTTAGGTATTCTTTACGGAATCTGGTTGGTTATCTTTATCTTTCCAACGCAATTATTCCCATATTTTATAAAGCATTAATTGAAATGGCCGGATCTTTATGATTCGGCCATTTTCTTTAGAATACGAATCAAAAACTGTTAAACCCTTTCCGATAAATGAACGATACCCTTTTTTATGTTTTTTCTATATAGACATTAAGTTATCTATCAAAAGGCATGAAAAAAAGTGTGAGATTTT
>JAVVPN010000165.1:0-2571 GCA_036655755.1 Bacteroidales bacterium
ACAGCGACTGGATTTTCTTATATGAGATTCCCATGACAAAAAAAGTTTATGACTGGGTGATAGCCCAATAAAGTTGAAAAATAGCACTTTGAGCTTGGCGATTAAATAATGTGTATAATTAGATAAAATAGTAACATAAATTGATGCTCCTGCATCTAGTTTAGGAGATGAAAGGAAACTACATTTGTCGCAGACGAATTATCCTTAAAATCGAATATATGATGAAGAATATCAGTAAAAAGATCTGTTTTCTCGCATTGGGAGGATGCCTGTATGCCGTACCTTTCTTCGGACGCGACATCAATCTATCTACACCCAATACTTCTTTGATATTATCCGCACCTATGGGTGGTACCTTGAGTCATGTTTATTATGGTACGAAACTTACCGATACCGATTTCCGGGAATTGTGTCAAACCGGACATACCCGGCACGATGCTTATCCGGTATACGGATTGAATTGTCCGTCGGAAGCGGCATTGGCTGTTACCCATGCCGACGGCAACATGACGCTTCAGCTTGAAATAACCGATGTAACCACGCGAAAGGAGTCGAATGCTACCGTTACGGCCATCGAAATGAAAGATAAAGCGTACCCATTCGTCCTTTCCGTTTGCTATCGGATTTATCCGGATGTGGATGTGATTGAAACCTGGACTGAGATGCGACATCAGGAAAAAGGTACCGTCCGGCTCTCACGTTTCGCTTCGGCCTATTTGCCTATTCGCCGTGGCAACGTATGGATTTCGCATCTGTATGGTTCGTGGGCTAATGAGGGGCGTTTGGCGCAAGAGGCGCTCCAACCCGGAATGAAAGTGATCAAAAACAAAGACGGGGTGCGTAACGCGCATACGGCACATGGCGAGGTTATGTTTTCGCTCGACGGGGAGCCTCGCGAAAACAGCGGTAATGTAATCGGTGCGGCTTTGTGCTACGGCGGCAATTATAAACTGAGTGTCGATACCGACGATAGCGAATATCATCATTTTATTGCGGGTATCAATGAAGAGAATTCCACCTATAACCTTAAGAAAGGGGAGTGTTTCGCAACGCCTGCTCTTGCCCTAACTTATAGCGGCGAGGGGATGAGCGGAAGCAGCCGAAACTTTCATAAATGGGCGCGCCATTACAAACTGGCCAATGGGCATACTCCCCGCAAAATCTTGCTTAACAGCTGGGAAGGAGTGTATTTCGATATCGACCAATCTGGTATGAATCAGATGATGGGGGATATCGCATCGATGGGTGGTGAACTATTCGTAATGGACGACGGGTGGTTCGGCGATAAATATCCCCGCAAGAGTGATAATTCTTCCTTGGGCGATTGGGTAGTGGATGGTACAAAACTACCCGCCGGAATCGACGGATTGATAGCCGATGCCGATAAACACGGCATACGGTTCGGTATTTGGATTGAGCCGGAAATGGCGAATACTACGAGCGAGTTGTTCGAGAAGCATCCCGAATGGGTGATCCGCGCTCCGCAACGTGATTTGGTATTGGGACGCGGGGGCACGCAGGTAGTGCTTGATTTAGCGAATCCGGAGGTACAGGATTTTATTTACAAGGTTGTAGACGACTTGATGACCAATCATCCACAGATCGATTACATTAAATGGGATGCGAATATGGCTGTGATGAATCACGGTTCCACCTATCTGACGAAAGATAATCAGAGCCATTTGTATCTGGCTTATCATGACGGATTCGAAAAAATATGTCGCCGCATCCGGAGCAAATATCCCGATTTGACCATGCAGGCGTGTGCCAGTGGCGGCGGACGTGCCAATTACGGAATGCTTCCTTATTTCGACGAGTTTTGGGTAAGCGATAATACCGATGCGCTACAACGCGTATATATGCAGTGGGGCACCTCTTATTTCTTTCCGGCAATCGCGATGGCTTCGCATATCAGTGCGGCTCCTAATCATCAGACCTTCCGTACCATTCCGTTGAAATACCGTATCGATGTGGCGATGAGCGGACGTCTGGGGATGGAAATTCAGCCCAAACATATGAGCGACGAGGAGAAGACGCTTTGTCGCAACGCTATCGGGCAGTATAAACAGATTCGTCCGATCGTGCAGTTCGGCGATCTTTATCGTCTGATGTCACCCTACGATAAGACGGGTGTAGCCTCGTTGATGTATGTTACTCCCGAAAAAGACAAGAGTGTGTTTTATTGGTGGAAAACCGAGCATTTCTGCAACCAGCATTTGCCGCGGGTGAATATGGCCGGGCTCGATCCTACAAAAAAATATCGCATTACAGAACTCAACCGCATCGATAACGAACCACTTGCTTTCGAAGGAAAGGTGTTCAGCGGCTGTTTTCTGATGGCCAACGGACTGGAGATTCCATATACCCACCGGGTAGATTATCATAAGCAGAATGATTATTCGAGTCGGGTGTTGTATCTTGAGGAGGCTTTGTAAGGCAAAACGTTAAATCAAATAAATAGAAAAAGGGAACCCTTCATATCCGGATTCCCTTTTTCTATTTAGGGTACCTATCTTCCCTTCCTTAACTCGCTAGGAGTAATCTCATACCGTTCCTTAAATTTCCGTGAAA
>JAVVPN010000166.1:0-2558 GCA_036655755.1 Bacteroidales bacterium
GGTTCGAGTCCAGCTTCCGCAACACAGGAAAGCGCCTGAAGATCGAAAGATTTTCAGGCGCTTTTGTTATTATCCTATTTTATCACCTACCCATTCTGCTAATGGTAATCCCCAAGGCGGAGGCGTACCTCCGGTATCGTAATACATCATCCTGAATGACATCTTCATCATATAATACATATGTCCCATTTTGAGATAGCCTACATCACCTCCGTAAAACAGGTTCGAGTGAAGATAAAATGCCTTATGGTCGCCCATCGTACCCCAACAAATCACCATCGGTTCCCATTGTTTACATTCGCTTTGCTCAATAATGCCTAAATCGGCTGCGATTTGTTTGGCTACGACGCGGGCTTGCGCATCGCCGATGGCTCCCAGTTTCGGCACGCTGAGGGCCGCACAGTCGCCTACGGCAAATATATTTTTGTACTTAGGATTGCGCATGTAGGTGTCGGTGATGACGAATCCCTTGTTATCGACGATCGGAAGTGATTTTAAGAAAGCATGTGCCTCCCAGTTGGGCAATACCAGTTTGATTTCAGCTTCCATCGACTTGCCATTTGTAAATTCGATTCCGTCGGCCGTAATGCGTTTAATATTGTCCGTATCGTAAAGAATGGTTTCTCCCATCCCCTCTGCCAGCTTTGCAAACTGATCGGCTAATACAGTACCTGCATCTTCACCCAGAATCTCTCCCGGTGTAAACATATGGATCAGCGATGCATCTTTCTGGTGTCTGTGTTCTTTTTGCCAGTTGCCCAAGAGCATTGCCATCTCCATGACCGGCCCCTCACAGGCCGCTTTTAATGTAGGTAGCCATGCCGGCCGATCGGTATCGCCCTGCTCGAATAAAGCGGATCCAATTGCAATAGGGCCCCCTTTGTAAGCTCCGTCCCAAAGATAATGGCGTAATTTGTTCCCGTTGAATGAATCTGATACCGCACTGCCATATTCGGCGAACCCCTCAATGTGGTCGTATGCCAGCCGGCATCCTACGGCAATGACCAGATAATCGTATCTGATTTTTTCGCCGGTTTGCCCCGGTCGTTCATTCGGTGTAAAAGTAACTGTTTGCGATTCGGGATCGATTTCGTTTACGTTCGCCTTGATGAAATGCGTATGATCTTCTTTATAAAAACGAAGAAACTCCATGTGCATGTCATATTGGGGATTTCGGTTGCTCATGACGGTTTCCGGAATATTCGGCACAAATAGAAGATAGGATTTACGGTCGATTACAGTGATGTCGGCATTATCCTTAATTTCCTTTCGAAGAAGTCGGGCTGTTGTAAGACCTGCGAAATTAGATCCAAGTACAACGATTTGAGGTTTCCTTTTCTCCATGATTTATTTATTTAGTAAGTCCGTGTCTTGGATAAACAAAGCCCGGAAGGAGAATGTTTATTTAATCGGAATCATAAAAAAACAGACCGGCTACTGATCACTCAGGAGCCGGTCTTAATGTTATTATATAACGGAATTAAAAAGTATTGACACAAAGAAACCCGCTATTTCCGAACTTTGCAAATTGAAGGTATTTGTGAGGGTCTGGTGGGGTAAAATAGCGTATAAAGTGGCCAAATACGGTATTTGGGGATGAATGTAACCTGTTTTTTGACAGTTGGGATAAGTGAAGAGGGGGTAAAAAGATAATAGAATAAGGTATTTAAATAGGAAAAGAATTTTAATTTTGTTTCTGTAAACTATTTGGCATGAATATATTCAAATTAAACATACCTGCATATCTCTATGAAAAGAAGAACCTGATCAAGTTGGTCTTGCTTACGGCGGCTTTCGCGCTTGTGTTTATCAATATCTATAAACCATTCAGTTCCGAAAGCTGGTATAACGTATCGCAAACAAAGTTTTTCTTTTTCTCAAGTCTGATTATTCTGACGGGAGTACTCGTAGTGGTGATCAGCAGGGTAATTATGTATTATCGTACCCGAAAGCATACCATTTCGTATGCCTTGTATGCCTGGTGGATATTGATTGAGATATTTGCCATGTCTGCCTTTTACACGCTTTACACCTTAAAACTGAATCCCGAACGCGATTTATGGACAACGTTTAAAAGCTCTACGATCAATACGAGTCTGGTGTTGTTATTGCCTTATTCCGTATTATGGCTTTATTTTTCATGGCAGGATACGGTACGTAAACTCGAATTGCTTGAAGAAAACAATAATACGCCCAATCTGGCCGGATCAATCCTGAATTTTTATGATGAAAAGGGAGAGTTGCGTTTTTCGGTCAAAAAAGAGGGGTTGTTGTATATTGAATCGGCAGACAACTATGTGGTTATCTGGTATTATAATAAAGGAATCGTTTCGAAATACATGCTCCGTAATTCATTGAAGAATATGGAAAGCATGCTTAAGGATACGCATATCATGCGCTGTCACCGCTCGTATATGGTCAATTTCGATCAGGTGAAGGTGATTCGCCGGGAGAAGAACGGGGTTTATCTGCAGATGGATGTCGATCATGTACCGGATATTCCGATTTCACGCTCGTATAGCGAAAAAGCCATGGGATGGTTTAGCCAGTTTTCATCA
>JAVVPN010000167.1:0-612 GCA_036655755.1 Bacteroidales bacterium
CGACGAAAAAAGTAAAACACTTTCTCATTACACGTAAATTTTAATGGTTGATAATGGAGATTTAAGAAAAATCAGCAGATCCCGATCTGAGAACCGGAATCTGCTGAAATGATATTTATTCTTTGACAATTAATTTCTCTGTTGAAATGACATTGTTGTTTTGAATGATCGAAACGAAATAAATGCCCGGCACAAAGTCGGCTACGGAGATTACAGCCGAAAGTGTTTGCGTGTCTTCACTCACCATTCGGAGCTTGGTCATCATTTTTCCGGAAGGATCGCGCACTTCGCAGAACACATCCGCACGCTCGGCATCCTCTTCCTGAATCCCTTTGAAAGTGATTTTACTTTCAATATACGCCGGATTAGGAGCAACTACGACTGTCGTTGACTGCGGCAACTCTTCCTGCTGAATTTTGCCTACCGCCTGAATAGCGAACGAAGCCAATGTTTCAGCATTGTTGGAATCTTTCACCTTGATGCCAATAGCCGTAATACCCGGTGCCATTGTGGCTATATTCAGTTTCTGTTCCGTTACGCTGGCTTTGGCTACCGTAGTATCCATTGCCCAAGCTTCGAAAGTCAACGCATCGCCATCCTGGTCAATAAAGT
>JAVVPN010000167.1:622-917 GCA_036655755.1 Bacteroidales bacterium
CAGACAAATCATATTCACGACCGGCTCCTGTAGGCACCCCTACGTTCGTAAACTTCTTAATCTGCAATGGCGGATTATTAAGCGGACGCACCACATTGATGATAAAGCGGCAGGTTGCCGTATATTCGCCGTCGGTTGCACTCAGACTGACATCCACAACGTCTTCATAAAGCGGTGTGAAGATGAACCCGTTTTCATTTAATTGCAACCCGACACCTCCTGATGAAGTAGATGCGCCATATCGCAATGGCTCATTGTCCGGATCGACAAAGAAATAATAGGTTGGCAATGTAAT
>JAVVPN010000167.1:927-2495 GCA_036655755.1 Bacteroidales bacterium
CGGCCCGGCGTTGATATTGAGCGTGATCGGTTTAACGGACAAGGCTGCCGGCGCACGGTTTACGTTGATGTTTGCCAATGAAATACGACGCACCGACACCCCTTTCTCCGTACGGGCCTCAATATTGAGGTTGGATACATACGAAGCGGTATAAGGAGCTTCATAAACGACATCCAAACTACCGTCGGGTGCAGGAGAAAGCGTTACCCCTTCCACCTTACTCTGCAAACGGTAAGTAACCGGCAAGTTATCCGGGTCAACCGCTTTTACTTTGAACGCCACCGTATCACCCTCTTTTACGATAATCGGTTTTTCCGGGAACTCTACCCATACCGGCTCTGTAAATTTATGCGCATTGATACGCAACGGAGCGATATGTGCATACTCATTGGTTTTGGCTGTCAGTTCGAGATTCATTTCGCCGATCGGCAAATGAAGCGGATTAACACCAAATTCGCCATTTACAATCTCGCCCGGCGCAATCGTATTCTTTTCGACCGACGGAGTAATCCATCTTGTCAGGTCAGAATAGGATTCCTGAATTGCCCAGATGGCAAAGTAAGCCGGATACGATTTGAATTCGCCCCATGTTTCGGTTTGCGCATTATACAGTCGGTAATAATTGCGGTCGTCTTTTACCCCGTCCGGAACATTGGCTACCGCCATCGGCATTTTCAGTTTTACCCCGTAGTAAATCTCAACCCAGAAATCCTGTTTCGGAGCAAAAGCGAAGCTCTTTTCAAGCGGAACGATCACCTCTCCCACTAATTCGACTTCCATTTTCAGCAAATGCTCTTTTTCATAGATCAGGTGTTCACGTTTCGGCTCCGGACAATCATTATAGATACGGATTGTAACCGAGCTGGTATCACGGCCGAGCGTATTGGTCCATAACCGCAGATGCGACATCAGGAATCCATGATCGCCGGTAGTCATACGTACAAAACAAGACATACCGAAATGTTCACCCAAACTTTGGGTACCCATCATCACCGAAGGCGGCGTATTGCCGATTACAGAGATCGTACCAAACGGCTCAGCACTCTGCGATGACATTGCCATCGGTTTCACAGATTGCACCTGAGAAGCCGGAACAGGAGTTGTTTTAATAGCAACCGGTTCAAACGGCCCATAGTTTTTATTCGCACCCGACGCACGTGTTTTGGCCGGCATTGGAATCGGCTCGTTTGCAACTTTCAACATCCAGTCTAAATCAAGCGTATTGACACCCTCTTTGTAATTGATGCGGAAATTTTCGGCATACAAGTCTGTTTTACCACTCATATCAATATCCATGCTATCAGCACCGTTAAGCGCTTCAATCCGGATTTCGGCAGGTTTAAGCGATGACAGCTTAATTGCCAACGCAGCCGTATTGGAAGAACTTTCACAGATTAAAGATGCCGAGCATTCTTTTGTTTCATTTTTAGGCTCTGCAAACAGAGCAAATGTTTCTGTGCTGAAAGCGATCATATCGAACGGATAAGTAATCTCTTCATATCGTTCTTCGATCAATCCCTCTTCAATATAAGTTACGATCTTTTTCACCTCGAACATATCGGCATCCG
>JAVVPN010000168.1:0-2461 GCA_036655755.1 Bacteroidales bacterium
TGATTACACGAGTTGTAAAACAATAACCACGAATTTATTAAATCGAAAAGAAGAGGGGCTATGCAATTTTTTTGCATAGCCCTTTTTTGCTTTTTAAAATATTGATTTATTGGTTTGTAATGCCTGTTTTGTGAATTTGCAATGTCAAAATTGTGAAATTGCAATATGTGAAACGGGAATAAGGCCGTAGGTTTGTATTGTGAAAAATTGTGAATATATAGATTTCGTGATAAGCTCCCTATATATTCTATCGCGTATGGCTGTCTTGTTCATCCATTATCGGGCTGTAATAATTTACTCTAATACATACTTATAAAAATGCGAAAACAACATTCGAAAGTTTTTCTGATGCTAGAGGCTTTTCGTCACTTTTTTAGTGATACATGGAAACAGCTATGCGGACCATTCTGTTTTATGATGGTTTATTTTCTTTTTGGAGGTGCCGGCAACGTGTTTGCGGATAACATGAAAGCAAGCATGATCTCTTTCAATACGGATAATATTCAGTCGGGATATGTCGAGGTGGCAGTGCCTATTTTTGATGATGATCATGAAGATGAGTGGATTACGGATGGTAAAATCATTATTAATAGTCAAGAGGTAGTAAATTTTAGTTCAATAAATCAGTCTGAAGGAGATTCGTATTACGGATTTATCAGAAGGACAACAGCTTGTGCATATGCTGAAACAACAGTTTCCAAAACCCATGGTGGACATGAAGCCAATACAACAGTAGAAATTGGAACAACGGTTGGTGAGTATGCGTATTCAAAGAATAATAGTACTTCTACGGCTAGAATACGAATTTATCCCTCTCCTGAGATGCTGAAATCAATCGACTTGAACATTCAGGTAAATATTACTTATGATGGAACCGGGATAAGCGGCGGAAAATTCTCTAATTCGGGATCAACTAAATTTACAATGCCCAATAGTCCTGCTTTAAATTGGGATTATTCAACGCTTCCCGGCTGCATGAGTGCTTATTTTAATGGAGAGCAAGGAGATAAATATGTATTGACCGAGGGTGATAAAGAGAATGTAAATTCAACCGGAAAGATTTCGAAGGATTATAAAGTACAAAATAGTAAGCGGAAGATTGATCTGACTTACTATAAAAAGATTTCGAATTGGCAATATGTAGATGTAACGACAAGTGTAGATATACCGGCGTATCAATATCCAGAAGATTTTAATGCGGTGATGGAAGGCGATGGGAATGTTGTCCTTACATGGTCTGTCGAGGCTGTTGAGAATGCAATATTAGGTGATAATTTTGAAGTAGAACGGAGTGACGACGAGAATTTTGCCATCGCCAAATCTGTGGGAACATTGGCTTTTGAATCCGGAAAAAGTTATCGGCTAATCGATAAAACATCCGTCGAAAACTTAAACGGACGATTTTATTATCGTTTGCGTCGAACTAAATCGATTCAATGGGCATGGAATTATTCGAAGGTCGCTCATATCGATCTTGCCATGAAGCATCAATACATTGGTTCGGCAACCGCTGTAATGTCAGACAATAGCCATGTGTTGATTACCTGGGATTATGACGAAGGGAATGTATTAAGCGACAATAGTGATATTCTTTTAAAGCGTACCAATGAGATGAGAGGTACGTCGGAAACATATGCGATACCCCGAGATAGTATTGATGTGGGGCATTATACCGAACTTTTGATGACAACGTGCGACGTGTATTCGTATATGATCTATATGAAGCCCGGCAACTCTAATTATAAGCAGCAGGAGGCTCTTAAAATTTCTTCGACCGAAAAACTCTATACCGCTGAGATGGGGAAGGTGGTCGCACTGAACGCATCAAAGGGATATTTTTCGGATCACATTGCTTTGGAATGGGAAACGGATGGTAAGACGGTGGATGTATTTTCAATACGCGCCCGTAAATATCAAAGTAATGACCCGTTTAAACAGATCGATCAACTAAGTGGCAATATAGCCTCTGTAAAGTATCAATATAGTGATACAAAATCAATACCGGGGGTTATTTATGAATATCAAGTAGTATCGATAGCTTCTTGTGGAGATGAGAACCGAATGATCGAATCTGATACTGAAATAGGGTTCCGGACTCCGACAGGCGATATTTACGGACGGATAACTTATGAAAACGGGCAGGCCGTAAAAGATGCGGAAGTGCGGGCTGAAATGACGGACGGATTAAATAATGTGGGTAAGAGTTACTGGTTTAACGGAAATCATAGTTTGGTTGTCTTAAATAACACCTTGTTATCGGGACAGGAAGAGGTGGTTACATTGCAGGCTTGGATAAAAGCAGAAGGTAATGACGGCTCGATTCTGAAAAAAGATGGGATGTTTGATTTGCAGATTGCAGATGGACGCGTCGTGTTTGAAGCCGGCTCACAAACCGTTACTTCGAAAGTCGCGATTTCTGAATTTCAGCAGAGCAGCGAATTTGTACATGTGTCGGCTGTGA
>JAVVPN010000169.1:0-2431 GCA_036655755.1 Bacteroidales bacterium
CAAATATAAAACCGACTATTTTTCGCATAATTAAAGTGAGTGCATTTGGCATCGTTAAACCGACTGTTTTTTTAGCCGTTACCTTCTTTGTCGTTATTAAAAATAGTCTTTCGATTTTCCATTCTATAACTACTGCCTCTAAGCTTTATTACCTCGCAGTGATAAAGCAGGCGGTCTAAAAGTGCCGTTGCCAGAACTTCATCATCCAACGCCTGCACCCATTCAGTAGGCGCTTTGTTCGTTGTGATAATAATTGAAGTGTTTCCGTGCAGCATATTGATCAGATTAAAGAACCCCACCGCATCTTCTTTCTTGATTGGTAAAAGCATGATATCATCGATAGCCAGAACTTCAGCCTTTATTAAACGGGTATATGCCCTTAAAGCGGTTGGTGATATATCTTTCATCTTTATGATTGATATGAGATTCTGCATGGTAAGCATATAAGCTTTACGTCCTCTCTTTAATGCGTCATAAATCAATCCTGAGGCAATATAGGTTTTACCCGTACCCGAGGGACCCATTAGTATCAGATTATACCGATTGTCTACCCAAACCAATTCCCGTAGTTCTTGCATTTGTGTTCGGGATATTCCCGGACTGAAGTTGTAATCAAACTCATCCAGATCATGTTGCAGTGGTAATTTGGCTGATTTCAATCGTTTTTCATAATCTTTCTGTTTACGGGAGTTTACCTCCGCCCGGAGTACCTGCTCCAGAAACTCAATATAGGTCGGTTTTTCTTCCTGGGCTCTGAAAACCATATTCTCGATATTGAGATAGGTATTATGAAGTCTCAGTTTCCTGGCCAATTGTGATAATTCGTTGGTTGACTTCATGCCATAAGTTTATTATAAATGTTTATATCTGATTTTTCTACTGTTATCTCAAATTGCCGGGAAGGAAGAGTATCCGGATTAATTTCTATGTTCAGGCAATCATCGTTTATTCCCATTCTACTCTGTTTGTTCCAGACATATTCAATCAGTATCTGGGGATTATATATCTGCTCCGACGCCATTTCAATGATTGCATCCCTAAGTGTATTAACTCCTACAGGGGTCATATTTTGAAGAATAAGCCGTAGTGAGTCACAATAGTGGCGTGGCCGCTCTTTTCTCATACATTGCAAATAAGTCCGGACAAAATCATCTTTTCCAATATGCTTGTATATGCGCTCCTCCAACTCAGGATATTTATATTGATTCACCGTATGATGGCCGGGCTGAAGTACAAACTCTCCTTTTTCAATCGGGATCTTATGCATACCGATTTGTTTACCTGTTTGCTGGCTATAAATCAGAAGCATCCCATCCTTTTCCTCTACATAGCATTCACTTTTATCATTTATGTAGGTTCTTACCGGAACACTATAAAAACATCCCTTATAATGGATCGTATTGTCTTTACGTACAGTATAAACGCCCATCTGGGCGGTTGGCAGCTTAGGTGTTCCGCTGTAAGGGTGCAGAAACTCTTTCTCTATTGCCAATACCTGTGAGGGTATCTTTCGGGTTCCGGCATGCATTTTGCCGTTTCCGGTTCTTTGGAGCCATCCTAATGCCTCCTTATTAAGAGCTTCAATATTCGTAAATCTACGTCCTTTGAGAAAGTTGCTTTTTACATATTTGACTACATTCTCACATTTGCCTTTTGACTCCGGGTCTTCCTTGCGGCAGAATATGGGCTTGAAACAGGAGTGGCTTACATATGATTCAAAAGTTTGGGTGAGTATATAATCACCAAAGTTCTATCTCACGATGAACACCTTATCCTGATCATAAATGATACTTCGGGGGACACCTCCAAAATATGAAAATGCAAGTTCATGAGCATATACGGCTAACTCTGCATTAAATGGCGTCTTGCTCAAGAAGATAAATTTTGCTCTGCTACGGCTTAACACCATGACAAAAAAGTAAACTTTCCGATATCCGCCTTTTTCATCTTGCATGTAGCGCTCTCCAAAATCCACTTGAGCATATTGTCCGTAAGGAGTTTCCACGCACTTTTGATAATAACGCGAAGCACTCGTCTTTAGAATATTATATTTATTTCTTACCCGCTGGACAAAGTTATAAACCGTTTTTTCGTTTACTTGGGGAAAATCCGGGAAAATCTCTTTTAGTCTGTCATGAATCTGACTTGCTGAGAGATCATTGCAGGATTCCAACTGATGATATACATTTTGCTCGTACTTATCCAATCGGCTGGGATAGATACGCTGACATGCTTGACTGGCTTTAAACTCATCTTCCGTCATTGAGAGATATTTTGAAACCGTAGTGCGATGAATGCCTAATTTAGTTGCAATTTGAGGATTTGTTAGTTTTTCTGATTTTAAGTCTGTAATTTTGTACCACATAAATAATTTCTTTGTCGAAGAAGGAATTGTTGGAATAGTATTCATCTTTTGTTTGTTTTGTTCACT
>JAVVPN010000170.1:0-2211 GCA_036655755.1 Bacteroidales bacterium
AGTTCTACTTCATCTACAATCAGCGTACTTCCGGTAGCTCCGGTAAAATAAGCACCATCTATACTTGACGAGAATACAATTGTTAGATTGTATTTGAAATCCTTTAATTTTTCTTCATCCAGCACTTTATCTTTTTTGTACTCGAACAAAATATTAAACGGAGTAAATTCTTTCTTTTCCGAACGATCTTTCAATCGGGCGATAGCTAGGATATTTTCATCATTCAATACATTATCTCCATTCAAGAATGGCTTTTCGGGTGTCGGTTCGTAGAATACGGCATAAATATCTAACGAATCGCTTCGTCCTGATATTACCTCGTTGAATTTATTAGTCACGGTTGTACCCGGGGTATATTTATACCAACCTTTTAAGCGAATCGGTTTTTGAGCGAATGGAATCCCGAAGTTAGTTGCTTTCATCGGATTCGTAAGGGCGTAATTATTATCGAATGATCCCAAAAACAGATTTCCGGCAGCGATTGGCATTTTCATGGCGGCACCCCATACGCCGGCACTCTGAGTAACAAGTTTAGCCGCTTTTCCGACAACCCCGTGGTCTTCAACAGTAGTAGGGAAAGACGCCGGATTTTGTCCTACGATAAAAGCCTTATTTCCGGATGCCCAAATATATTGTTTCTCATTTGTACCATCTGTTTGTTCGAAAAATTCATAATATTTTCCTTTTTGCTCGTAGTGTTCGAAACTATAACGGGTTTTTATCTCTGACAGATTGAATTGAACAGTATATTCCTTACTCCATTTTTTATCCTGTGAAGTAACAATATAAGTCTGAGGTGTAGTAAAGTCAAGAGGTGTCCCGCTTTGGGGTGTTATAGTAGCTCCTTCCGTAAGTGAAAATTCCGGAGCCAAGGAAGTAAGATCAATCGTGGGTTTTGCTAAAAACACGATTCTGTCATTATCCAAAATAGGAGCACCCTTAAGATTGTCATTTGAAAGAACGACAGATATAATATCACATTCTGAATTCAGTGGTTCATCCTGAATACAAGAAGCGAAAATGAATCCTGCCAGCATAAGTGGATAAATGAATCCTTTTAACGTCATAGTTGGTAGTTTAAAATTTCAACTTATTTAGTAATTGTAGCATCTTTTTGAGTTGCAAAAACGCAGCAAAGTTAATCAATTTGTTTAAATCCGTGACTTTTTAACATCATAATCAACTAATTGCCTTCTTTTTTCAATGAAAGAGTATCCTTTTTAAACAACAAAACAGAACCTTCGGATAATGAAGATCCTGTTTGTGTATGTATTGAAAATGAGTTGCTTAATCAACTCCTTCTTCATCATTAAATCCGAATTCGAAGTCGAAATCATCCATGAATTCGGGTTGGGTAAACTCGTCCATCGAGCGGCGATCTTTTTTGGTCGGACGACCGGTCCCTTTTTGGCGATCAATAAATCCATTAATTTTACTTAATTCAAGGATTTCAAATTGATCCGGAGTGGTAACATTCTCCATATATTCAGGTACCAGTTTGGCCCCCATGCGCCGTTCGCTAAGCTGAATCACT
Organism: Bacteroidales bacterium; assembly: GCA_036655755.1. Lineage (GTDB taxonomy): Bacteria > Bacteroidota > Bacteroidia > Bacteroidales > JAUNSR01 > JAUNSR01. Next base: position 1,535 of record JAVVPN010000170.1, read on the forward strand.
TTAAAAGAATAGGTAATGGGCGGTTTGCGAACCTGAATCACATCACCGACCTTAATCATGCGCGACGCTTTCACATTTACATTATTAATCATGACGCGGTTCTTTTTGCATGCCTCAACAGCAATTGTGCGGCTTTTAAAAATACGCACGGCCCACATCCATTTGTCTATTCTTACCTCGTTCTTCATTACTTATTATTGAATTGGTTCATTGTATTCTGAATACCGGCAAGGCAAAAACTTTTAATAATTTCGCCACTCTGTTCCAGTTTCTCAGGCAGCGCCTTCTCCTCTTCAGGTGTGAATTTGCCCAATACATAATCTACTTGTCCTCCTTTAGGGTAATCGTTGCCGATACCAAATTTCAGACGTGCATATTTATCATTGCCAAGCACGCGGGCGATATCTTTCAACCCGTTGTGTCCGGCGTCGCTTCCTTTAGGTTTCAAACGCAGCGTACCGAATGGCAGTGCGATATCGTCAACAATAATCAGAACATTTTCTACGGGGATATTCTCTTTCTGCATCCAATAGCGGAGCGCGTTACCGCTCAGGTTCATGTAAGTGGATGGTTTCAGAAGTACTAGCTGGCGGTTTTTAACCTTCATTTCAGCCACCGCTCCATAACGGCTATCCGTAAAAACAATATTGGACGCCTTAGCTAAGGCGTCCAATACT
>JAVVPN010000171.1:0-2176 GCA_036655755.1 Bacteroidales bacterium
TCTGTTTATGATAGCTTCCATATATGTTATATTATATATCACAAATGTATAACATATATAACACTTAAAAGGCATATAAGATTTTTATTTTACCGATCGACAAGATCTAGTGTAAATACCCGTCGTTATTTACAAATGGAGTATTTACATTCTTTCTCCAATGTAAATACAATCTAAAACACCTTATTTACACATATGTAGTATTTATGTACGCTAACAGCTTTCCCTAAGACAGTTTTTTGTTCACATTTGTAAAATAAAAAAGCAACGACTCTAATGTCCTACACATAGGGATATACCTGCGTATCGACCAAACTTCAGAACCTATCGCTTCAGATCAAAGTGCTCGAAGAGTACGCCGACAAATACCCCTATGCCCGAACGTTTACAATCTCATACAAACCGGACTTTTATTAATCGTTTCTTAATGCTGCTGTATTATTATTTAAATATCAGGTAAATACCTTTATGCCACGTAAATAAGATGAGTGTAAACCATTAATGATATTTGCATGAAAAAGTTTAATTATACAGACTTGGTAAAACAGATCGAAAGAAGGAATAAAGAGCTCGAAGCACTTCAGACAGTAAAAGCTCAAGAAAAATCTTACAAATTAATGCCTCGCCGCATTAATTCAAAAACGATTGTTTTGACAAAATGCAAGGATGATCAATATACGAATCTTTGATAGGATATTATGGTTACTATTATGGAACATTACCCGGTACTTGTGCTTTCGGATATTCATCTCGGTTCAGAATATTCCCGAATCCGTGAACTTAACTTATTCCTTGAAAAAGTTAGTTGCGATTTATTGATTTTAAATGGTGATATCATCGACGGATGGCAGCTGCGTAAGTCGGGACGTCATCTTACCTCCAGTCATCTTGATTTTTTTCGTATCCTGATGGCAAAAATAGAAGATGGAAAAACGAAGATTGTATATGTCCGCGGAAATCATGACGATTTTCTGGATAAGATACTCCCATTTAGACTACCCAACTTCACCATTGTTTCCGACTATTTGCTTACTACTTCGACAGGGTTGTATTATGTTACTCACGGCGATTTGTTTGACTCCATCACTACACAAATGAGATGGCTTTCGTTATTGGGTGATGCCGGCTATACCGTACTCCTCCACTTAAATAAATATTATAATCTATACCGACAGAAACGGGGAATGCCTTATCGTTCGTTTTCACGGAAAATCAAGGGAAAAATAAAAAGTGCCGTTTCATATATTTCAGATTTTGAAGAGAAGTTGGTTATGATAGCACGGATGAAAAAAGTAAACGGTATTATCTGTGGACATATTCATCAGGCGGCAAATCTTTATTATGATTCAATTAATTATCTGAATTCGGGCGATTGGGTGGAAAGCCTCACCGCTCTGGCTTTTACGCAGAGCGGCGAATGGATAATCATTCATTATGATGAATGGCGTAAATCGCAGCATGAAACGGAGAAGCTTACCTGCTTTGCCCACAAGAGTGCTTAATGACAAGTTGAAATCTATTATTAAATCATTGCATTCATGAAAATCCTTTTTATTGTACAGGGAGAAGGGCGAGGACATCTTACTCAAGCCATCTCAATGGCTCAAATCTTAAGAAAAGAGGGCCACGAACTGGTTGGAGTATTAGTGGGGAAGAGCGAGCATCGTTCGTTGCCTGAGTTTTTCCAGCGGAGGATGTGTGTACCGATAGAGACCTTCGAAAGTCCTAATTTCTTACCTACTTCGCATGGGCATCCGGCCGGCTTACTGAAAAGCATTTCGTATAATATACTCCATCTTTCCCGTTTTTGGAAAAGTATTCGCTTTATTCACTCTTATATCCGTAATTCGCAAGCCGATTTAGTAATCAATTTTTATGAGTTGCTTACCGGGTTCACTTATGCTCTTCATAGGCCTTCCGTGCCGATGGTATGTGTTGCCCATCAATATATTTTTCTACATCCCGACTATGAATTTCCTCCTGAAAATCCTATCTCGCTTTTTCTGTTGCGACTTTTTACACGAATGACGGCAATCGGCTCGAAACGTAAACTGGCGCTTTCCATCCGGCCGATGAAGGATGTTGCAGAAGAAAATATGCGGGTTGTACCTCCACTTCTGCGCGATGAGGTATTCCATACCGAGGTGTCGGCTGGGGATTATTTACACGGATATTT
>JAVVPN010000172.1:0-2139 GCA_036655755.1 Bacteroidales bacterium
TGCTGTATGATTTCGGCGAAAACATCGGACTCGCATTCCAGCTTAAAGATGATTTGCTGGATGTATATGCAGATCCCGAAGTATTCGGCAAAAACATCGGGGGCGATATCCTGAATAATAAGAAGACATACCTGCTCATCACAGCACTTACGAATGCGACAGCCGCTCAACGAAAGGAGATAGACGAATGGATGAATAAAACCACCTTCGATCCGGCTGAAAAAATCAAACGGTTTACCGAACTTTACAATGAAACCGGCGCCAAGGATCTTTGCGAACTGAAAATGAAACAATTCTACCGCAAAGGTTTAGAGTCGTTCCGCAAAGTTTCAATAACTCCGGATAAAAAAGCTGATCTGCAACAACTGGCAGACGAACTAATGTACCGTGAAATGTAAAACCTTCATTTCACTCGTATATAATACCACTATACCATGCCATACCGTAGATTACCTAATACAGATCAGGCGCGTATCAAGGCGCTTGAAACAGCAATAGAAAAGGATGGTTGCCGCGACAACGGCAACCTGGTCCTTTCATACAAATCCGTACGTGATGCGGCAAACTTTCTGAACAACTTCAAACGGCTTCACCAACTGTATCTGCAAAGCTTCGAAATCCAGGTAAAAGCCAGTAAAAAATATCAGACACAACTAAAAACAGTACGTCTTTATATCTCTCACTTCATACAGGTGCTGAACATGGCCGTAATCCGAAATGAGATAAAGAAAGAAAACAAGAAACTTTACGGGCTGGAGCTGAACGACTACACCGTACCCGATTTATCCACAGAAACCGGAGTGCTCAAATGGGGCGAATCGATCATACAAGGTGAAAATGAAAGATTAAAGGCAGGAGGCGTGCCAATTTACAACCCCACCATCGCAAAAGTAAATGTACATTTTAATATCTTTACCGAAGCTTATCACACGCAAAAGACTTTTCAGGCCAACACCAACCGCAACCTGGAAAAAGTGACGCTGATGCGCGAGAAAGCGGATGAACTGATACTGGATATCTGGAACCAAACCGAAGAGGCGTTCAAAGATTATCCGGCAGCAGAAAAGATACAGAAATGTCAGGAGTTTGGAGTGGTGTATTATTATCGCACAAAAGAAAAGAAAGCGATAGCGGCGGCCAAGCTTCAGAAAAAACTTAGTTTCAATGATTGATACACATGCTCATATTTATTCGGAGGAGTTTGACCAGGATCGTGATGATGTAATAAAACGGGCACTTGAGGCAGGAGTTGAAAAAATCGTCCTTGCCAATGTAGACAGAGATTCGTTCGCGCCATTATTGAATACATGGCAGAAGTATCCCGATATTTGCGTTCCGACCATCGGGCTTCACCCGACCAGCGTACAGGAAAATTTTGAAGAAGAATTAGCCTGGTTACAGCAACACATATCAGAATATCCGTTTCGCGCAATCGGAGAAATCGGATTAGACCTCTATTGGGATAAGACCTACCGCACGCAACAACTGGCTGCTTTCGAAACACAAATGGGCTGGGCGGCGGAATTGAATTTGCCGGTGATCATCCATGTACGCGACGCCTTCGACGACCTGCATCGCGAATTGGAAAAGTGCGCTTCATGGGGAGTTAAAGGGATCATTCATAGTTTTTCGGGGGATGCGGAAGATGCGGCGCGCATTCTGAGTCAGGGAAATTATCTTTTTGGCATCAATGGTATAGCCACCTTTAAGAAGAGCTCTTTACCCGATGTGATCCGCACGATCGGACTCGACCATCTGGTGGTAGAAACAGATGCTCCTTACCTTGCTCCGGTACCCCACCGCGGCAAACGGAATGAACCTGCGTATGTAACAGATACGGCCCGTAAGATTGCGGAAATACTGCAAACAGATTACGAAACAGTAGAACAAATCACGAACTCAAATGCTAAAAAGCTATTCAAAATATAAAAAATAAACAGTTTTTATTATTAAAAAACACTAATACGCATTTTACCCCTCACAAACTTGGGGCGAAAAGGATACAAGAGAAAGTTTTTTAATTACATTTGCGTCCGGAGAGATATTTTTAGTTGCTTAAATATAATATCTACCAATTAAGGAGTGGTGCTCGAGTGGTTGAAGAGGCACGCCTGGAAAGCGTGTATACGCCAAAAGTGT
>JAVVPN010000173.1:0-1686 GCA_036655755.1 Bacteroidales bacterium
TGTTGTACAATATATTTACGAATAAAAAGGGTTTTTAATTTGGTTATATAAGATTTAAAATTTAAATTTAGAAGTATAAAGTTCCTCTTTATATAAACCATAAAACAATTACCGCCATGACAAAGACTATAACATTCAATGAGCTGCGGAGAATTAAGGAAAGCCTACCGGAAGGGTCAGTACACAGAATTGCAGATGAGTTGCATACTACGGTGCAAACTGTACGCAACTATTTTGGAGGAAATAATTATGAGTTGGGAAATAATTGCGGTTTACACATTGAGCCGGGTCCGGACGGCGGAATTGTCGTTTTAGACGATACAACAATTCTGGATATGGCTAATCATATTCTGGAAGAGAGTAGGACTAGTACTAAAGTGGAAGCGTAAGCTGAAAAAAGAATTATTTAAAACCCCGTGGTACGTTTGGTTGTGCTTCGGGGTTTTAGTTTTATGATTCAATAAACACACCAATGAAAACAAAAGATCAGATTTTTACTCTTACTGTTTTGCCCGTTGAAAAGGCTAAAATGTTGCAAGTATTATTATCAGGTATTGGCGTACAAGCTATTCTTGAGAAGCAAAATATTTTCCAACCTATTTTTTCTCCCGGAATGGTTGTCAGGATTCATAAACATGAAATCCCTGCTATTCTTGATCTTTTAGAGAAAGAGCCTGGCTATGAAGCTACATTTCAAATAAATAAATACGAATTGCAGGCGCCTACAACCATTCTCGTACCTATTGATTTTTCTGACTATTCCATGCGTGCTTGCCAGTTTGCATTTGATATGGCTGCTAAACAAAAAACAGAGGTTAAGCTATTACATGCCTATTTTAGTCCTTATTTTCCGACTGCATTTCCTGATGCTGATACTTTTAATGCGGAGATTGAGGATGGTGAGATAGCTCGTGAATTGACTGAACGTGTAAACCGTCAGGTTAGAAAATTCACAGCTGATATTCGGAATAAAGTACTCGATGGTAGGCTACCTGATATTCCATTCGATTTTATAATAAGGGAAGGTATCCCGGAAGAGGAAATTAGTCGTTGGTCGCGCCAGCATAAGCCAAGTTTAATTGTAATGGGTACCCGTGGAAAAGATCAGAAAGAAATGGATTTGATTGGAAGTGTAACGGCAGAAGTTATCGATTCGAGTACCATTCCTGTATTTGCTATCCCGGAGGATACCCACGTTCGGACAATAGCCGATATTCAGCGATTGGCTTTTGTAACTAATTTTGATCAAAGAGATTTACTCGGATTTGATAAATTAATGGCGTTAAAGGGTTTTAAGGATAAGCAGATATCATTTATTTATCTGACTAATAAAAAAAATGCAGCTCAATATGAGCGTATCCTTCCTTCTATTGTAAGTTATTTTGATAAAAATTATCCGAATCTCAATGCTACGTTTGGGAAAATTGATGAAGATGAATTACTCCACAAAACCGATGATTTTATCAAGGAGAATCACATTGATGTTTTGGTATTAACAACTCATAAGCGCAATATTTTTGCCCGGTTATTTAATCCGAGTATTGCGCATAAGGTGGTATTTCATTCGGATACTCCTTTATTAGTGATTCGGAATTAAATAATATAAAAAAAGGAGAAAGTTTTACTTTCTCCTTTTTTGTGACCTCGACAGGATTCAAACCTGTAACCTTCTGATCCGTAGTCAGA